>VGYL01000923.1 GCA_016872975.1 Planctomycetota bacterium | reverse complement strand
CCTTGGCGACGTTCTCCGGCTTGGGGTCCGACAGCGGACCGGCCCAGCCGTTGACGACGCCATGGATCGGGACCCCCGCCTGCTTGGCCAAGGCCCCCATCTCCTTGGCGGCCTCGAGATCCGCGATGGGCGCATTGAGTTCGATCCCCTCGAACCCGCACTTCCTGGCCAAAGCGAACCTCTCGGCGTCCGCCAGTCCCTGCGGCAGCATCCGGTACTGGAGCCCCTTGAGCAGACGGGCTCCCTGGCCCTGGGCCGGGGCACCGGCGGCACCCTTTTGCTTCTGGCGGGCCCCGCGCTTCGGTTGCTTCTTCTCCTGCGCCTTGCCCGCGCCGGCCAATACTCCCGTTCCCGTTGTCACCGCGGCGGCGTACCTGAGAAACTCCCGGCGTCCGGTGCTTCGATCCATACATCTGCCTCCTTCAATCGATGTCCCTGTTCTGTGCCCACCAAGGCGGCAGGCAGAAGCCGCTCTCTGGAACCGGCCGGCTCAATTCTACCCGCGTCTCGCCTGCCCCGCCAGCACCGTGGTTTGGGCATTACGTGAGCTTTTGTTCTGCCCACCACGTGGCGTACGGACACAGAGTATGGGGGCGAAACCGCCCATATCTCTCAATGCACGCAATGGCGTCTGCCACGTCATGCTGCTTGGGTGATCCACGCTCGGACCAGTTCTTCAACAGTTCAGGTGTCGTCACGATGGACACACCGAGATCCGTGGCGACGTGTATCGCCCGCTTGTCGTCGGTAGCCAGAACGAAACCTCGAAGTGCGGCGATGGCCAAGCACGCCGCTTCGCAGTCGTCGATCAGAGCGGCCAGCCGAACGAACTGATCCAGCTCAACGTCCCCCGTCAACTCGGTTGACAGAAGGACGCCGCTTTCAATCAGGGGATCGAGGTCGACGTGCACGGGGATCAGGGAATCTGGGCCTTCGTCGGCCTGCTGCCTGATGTACAGACACTCACCAATCACAGGTTTTGGAACGACGGCTTGTTCCATCGAAGCAGCGACAATCGCCGGCAGACGCTGCGACGCATACAAGTTGATCAAGCAGCACGTATCGAGGACGACGGCCCGCATGGACGATCCACACACCTCAAGCATTGGGCAGAAGCGATCTCTGAAACGGAAGCCGAGACTCCTCTATGCTTCCGTCATCTTTGACATTGGTGGTTTGGCTCACGCGTTCTACGATCTCACGAGCCGTCACACGATCGACGCTGAGAAACCCTGCCAGTTGTCCTTCGCTGATCTTTGCCTGTTCGTAGGCATGGACCGCCAGGTAAACATACCGATCCGGATAACGGCCATTCGTCTCGGGCCGTTCGGGAAGTTCAAGAATGCCCTTGGCCTTGCGGACTTCAAAGCGAGATTCGCGCAGATGCTCCAGAGTGCCGGCCGGGATCAATTGCAGGCTCTGAAGGCGGTAAACCATCGCCTCCACAGACACAAAGTACAAATGGCTGAGGCGGCAAAGGTCGGCCACCTGAAAGTCGCCTTTCGTCGAAACAATCTCGTTGAAGCGCCTGCGCAGAGATGTCGTCGGCATCAGGAAACTCATGCCGAAGCTTTCCGCGAATCTCTCCTTTACGGGTTTTCGGCCTCGGTAAGTCAGATAGTCAACTCCTGGACTGTATCGGTCTACGATGACGTGACCATATTCGTGAGCGAGGGAAGCACGGCGGCGTTCAGGAGGATGCCGACGGTTGACCACGACGCAACACCCGACATCCCCGGCATACGCATACATGCCGGCAATGTGAGACGGCAAATCACCATACATGATCCGCAGCCCCACGTCGGTTTCCAGAAGCTCACGCAGTCCATAGACGGGTTGGTCTCCAAGCCCCAGGCGGTTCCTTTCGCGAATAGCGATGTCCTCAGCCAGTGCAGCCACTTTGACGTGATCCGTCAGAGGAACTTCGGGCGGGTAATTGGAGGTCATGGGCATGCCCATGAGCGTTTCCAATTCGTGGTATTTCTCCGCGAACTGCTGCAAGTCCTTGACAGCTTGCTCCATCTCGGCGTTGCCAGGCTCGACCTTGTTGACGGCGGCGTGAAGATGGGGCCGCAGATCCGACACCGGTTCACCCGGTCGAACCAATTCATGAACGGTTTGCCCGTACAACGATGCGAGTTTGACGATCTCATCGGGCTTCGGCGGCCTGGTGCCCTTCTCAATCGCGATCAGCACGGGACGACTGCACTGCAGATAATCGGCGGCTTCTTGTTGCGTCAACCCTCGTGCCTGGCGAGCTTCGAAAAGACGCTGGCCGAGACGTTTGGGATCGATTGACGGTAGGTTAAGCATAGTGTGTCTCCCTTTGCTCCGTCCGCGTCGCGACCATCATCCTGCCAATATCCAAATACTCATTCACAGCCACTGCAAATCACCGACTCATATAGTCCTTTCTACAAATATTATCGACTCCGCGTTTTACATTGTCAAGTGTTTGTTCATATAAGTGTAATATTTTGTAAGGCAGGCTCGCCGTGTGTCGCCAAGCCTGCAGAAGAGTGGCTCGGCCACCCACAGAAGCTCCAAGGCACGTCCGCGGATTCTGAGCGTGCATGCTCTACTCTGATCAAAGATGTGCGAGAACCGGTCCTGAACGGTGATGCGTCCGATGTCGTTCCGTGCCCCGATAAGAGGGGGTGGTTTTTTATTGTTCTGATCTTTTTATTGGGCCGTCCCATAAAGGGGTAAAGTTTTTGGGACGCGCTGGCCGAAGAAACAGGTACAGGCACGGATGCCGCCTGTCAGTGCTGATACGTAGGTCTTCCGGTTCTGGAGAAACAGATAAGGTAGGGGATTTGGGCGCCGCGGCGCGTAAGGTCGCGTCGGCGGGCCCACCGCCGGCGGCACTGGAGCTGGTAACGGAGACCAAGATGAGAACAGTCGCGATCGTCAACCAAAAAGGGGGTTGTGGCAAGACCACGGTATCTATCAACCTGGCCAGCGCCCTGGCGGAGCTGGGCAAGAAGGTGCTGCTGGTGGACATGGACCCGCAGGCGCACTGCGCCGTCGGGCTGGCCGTGCCGGAAGAGCAGATCGAGCAGAGCATCTACGATGTGCTGATCAGCAGGAGCCGCAACGA
>VGYL01000922.1 GCA_016872975.1 Planctomycetota bacterium | reverse complement strand
GGCCCGCCAGTACTCCTTCCAGTCCTGCGTGCTGGGCGAGACGATGTAGAACAGGTCCGGGAACTCCCGGCGCAGCCACGCGCCGGCGTCGTCCTGATCGGAGATCGTGTACACCCGCAGCCGGCTCACGAGGCGTTTGACCTCGTCCGGCGGGCGGGAGGCGCGGACGTCCCAGAGGGCCTGGGCCAGCGTGTTGGCCCCGCCCCAGACGCTGACCCACAGCGGACGCGGGTCGTTGCGGTCGGCGGCCGCGACGAGCAACTGCGATCCCGGCGTGCTGCGGCCCTCGCCGACATGGGCCATGCCGTACCCCGGCTGGCCCGTCCGGGTGACCGCCAGCAATTGCTCGCGCGTCGGGAAGCCGGGGGCGTGACGCAGCAGGTTGTCGCGGACCTTCCCGTAAGCTTCGAGCTGGCGGCGGATGAGATCCTCACGCGTCTTGGTCCGCAGCCACGTGCTGGTCGTGGCGACGAGGCCCTCGACGTCGTACTCGTTGGCGTAGACGAGAAACCGCACGAGCGACTGCTCGTCGTCCGGCTCGTTCGAGATATCGGTCAGGACGAACACACGCTCTTTGGCGTCGGGTGGTGTCGCCGAGGCCGCGGCGGACCGCCCGCCGGCCAAGACGGCGAGTACGGCAAAGGCCAGCCCGACGCTCATGCCAGGGATCGCGCCGGAGAAGAGAATCCGTGCGACTCGCTCGGAATACGACAAGTGTGGGCCTCTCATGAGTCTGTTCTCCTTTGAATGGTTTCGGTCTATTGCACGTCACTCATGACCCGTCGCTCGTGGCTCGTGGTCCGCCGGATCACGGGTCGCGCAGCACGACATACGTGCGGGGCATGGTAGCACCCCGCGCATGGATGTCAACCGGGATCTCCGTGGAGATCGGCGGCAGAAATCACCGAGCATCGAGCGGTCGCGCGGCTTGTCCCGTTGGAGGTCGGACGTAATACCGATTCCACTTGAGGGTTCCGCAGTCTGGGTGGCATCGCCAAGGGCTCTGCCCTTGACGATGGTCTGTGCCTCTATGAGAGCTGGGCCGCATGCGGGAGAGCCATCGTCAAGGCCGTAGGCCTTGGCGATGCCACCCAGCGTAGGAGCGGGATCGGTATAACACCGAAGGCAACCGCAACCGTCGGACGAGCAGTATCGGGTAAGTCTCGCCTCCCGGCGTCGGATCGGGTAGGATAGCCCAGGACACGCGAAAGAGATCGTCGCGCGGTTGCGCGGCTCGTTCCCGTTTGTAGTGGCGTCGTCAGACGCTATCTTTATGCTCTTACGAGCACACTACGAACGAGCAGCGCAACCGCAAGCGTCGGACGAGCAGTTTGTTTATGGAGGTGCAATCCATGCAACAGCCGGGTTTCCCCCTGTCTCTGCCCCGCCGCATGGCCTTTCTCATAGCCATGACTATACTGGCCGTGCTGGTTTGGGCGCGTATGGCTGCGGGGTCGGATTACTATGTCAGCCCCTCCGGAGACGACGCCCGGGATGGACGGACGCCGGCAGCCGCCTGGCGGACCATCGACAAGGTCAACCGCACTATTCTGCAACCGGGCGACCAGGTGTTGTTCGAAGGCGGACAGACCTTCCGAGGGACGGTGCGCTTCGACCGGGCGACCAAGGGGACGCCCGAGGCGCGGATTGTCGTTACCTCGTATGGGACGGGCCGTGCCACGATCGAGGGGGGCGCGGGCGACGCCATCCGCCTGGACCGGGTCGAGCACCTCGACGTGCGCAACCTCAACGTCCGGGGCCTGGGACGCAAGGAGGGCAACGACAACGGCCGCGGCATCTTCCCGACCGGTTGCCGGCATCTGGTCATCGACGGCGTCGAAGCAACCAGCTTCCAGCGGGCGGGCATCGAGTTCCAAGGCTGCGATCACCTGCGCATCACTCGGGTGTACGCGCACGACAACGGCTATGCCGGGATCTCCTCGGGGCCGGAGCGTATTCCCTGGAGCACCGATGTCCGCATCGACCACTGCCGGGCGATCAATAATCCCGGCCACCCCGGGATTTTGAACAATCACAGCGGCAGCGGCATCGTGCTGTACCGGGTCGATGGCGGCGTCGTGGAATACTGCGAAGCGGTGGAGAACGGCTGGGACATGCCGCGGGACGGCAACGGCCCGGTCGGCATCTGGATCGCCTTTTGCCGGAACGTAGTCATCCAGTACAACATCTCCCACCATAACAAGACGAGCCCCAACGGATACGATGGCGGCGGTTTTGACTTCGACGGGGACGTCCACGATTCGATCCTCCAATACAACTACTCGTACGAGAACATGGGCGCGGGCTACCTGCTCTGCACCTGGGACGCGGGACGCCCGTGCAGCAACAACACGGTCCGGTACAACCTCTCGCAGGATGACGGCGGCCTCCACCATCGCGCGGGCATCCACGTCTATCGCGGCAGCGCGCAGCGGAACGTGCAGATCTACAACAACGTGATCTTCAATTCCCACGGGCGCCACGGCGTCACGGGTTCCGTGCCGTCCGATTTCGCGTTCCGCAACAACATCTTCGTCCTGCGGGGCAACGGCCGCTTCGTCGAGGGAGTTGGCGACGGGGTCTTTCAAGGCAACCTGTATTGGAACGCCGACGGCCTCGACAACTGGGACGGCCACCCGAGTCTCGAGGCCTGGCGTGCGGCCACCGGCAAGGAGACGCTCGACGGCGCGCCGGTGGGCCTGAATCTCGACCCGCTCTTGACCCAGGTCGGCGCCGGCGAGCGAATCACCGACCCGACCAAGCTGCCCGCGCTGCTCGCCTATAGGCTCCGGCCCGGCTCCCCCTGCCTCGACACGGGCCTCGATCTGCAGGCCCGCTTCGGCCTCGATCCCGGCCGGCGCGATTTCTACGGACACCCCATCCCCCGAGGAGCCGGCTTCGACATCGGAGCACACGAGGCGGAGGGTAATCCCGTCCGGGCGGGGGAAGGCAGCGCAGCCTCATCATCGGGAGCAAGGCCTTGAGCAAGTGTGTGAGGGAAGATCCTGGCGGCGTTATGCCGCTGCCCGCTCGGATTTCCAGTAGATATCCCATAAGCCACTGCGGTAAACACAGGCCAAAGCCATCATCGCCTCGGCGTTGG
>VGYL01000921.1 GCA_016872975.1 Planctomycetota bacterium | reverse complement strand
CGTGTGCGATTCGCCTTCGTTCAATTTTCACGTGGCCAAAGCCGCCAAAGGGGCGGGCGTCCCGACGCTGTTCTACGTGGCCCCGCAGCTTTGGGCCTGGGGCGGCTGGCGGATTCACAAGCTGCGCCGGCTCTGCGACAAGTTGTGCTGTATCCTGCCGTTCGAGGAGCCCTGGTTCCGGGAACGGGGGGTGGATACGACCTTTGTCGGAAACCCGCTGCTGGATCCCTTATCGGACGATCTGTCGAAATCGCGCAAGGACTACGGTCGTTTCGAGCCCGGGCAGGCGCGGATCGCCCTGATGCCGGGCTCGCGGCTGGCGGAGATCGAGTCCCTGTGGCGGCCGATGCAGCAGATCGCCACGGACCTGAAGCGGCGCTATCCCGACGCGCAGTTCACGGCGGTGGCCGCCAGCGACGAGCGGCGGCAGTTGCTGGAGCGGACGCAGATCCCCGGTTTCGCCTGTGACTACTCCGTGGACACCGTCTGCCGGACCGCGGCGGCGGTGGACTTTGCCCTCGTCGCCAGCGGCAGCGCCACGCTGGAAGTCGCCTCTTCCGGCTGCCCAATGGCGGTCATGTACCAGACGAACCGCGTCCTGTGGCATCTGGCCGGGCGCTGGCTGGTCCGCCCGAAGTTCTTCACGCTCGTCAATCTCCTGGCCGACCGGGAGCTGGTCCCGGAGTTCATGCCGTACTTCTCCTCGATCGAGCCGATTGTCCGGACGATTGACGGCTATCTGCAGGACCCCAGCCGGCTGGCCCGGACCAGCAACGCGCTGATCGATATGGTCGAGCCGCTCACGCGGAAGAAGGCCGGGCAAGAGACCGCGCGGATTGTCCTCGAGAGGCTGGCATGAGCCACTCGCCCAGAATCGGCCGGATCGACACCGTGGCCACCGCCGCGAGCCTCGGGGCGCTTTTGTGCTGGACCCTCGGCCCGCTCTTCATCAAATACCTCTCCGGGCACACGGATTCCTGGACGCAGAACGCGCTGCGCTATGCCGTCGCCAGCCTGTTCTGGCTGCCCTTCCTCGTGCATTCCTCATCCCAGGGCCGCTTTGCGACCCGGACCTGGCGGCGGGCGATCCTGCCCTCGATCGCCAATGTCGCCATGCAGAGCCTGTGGGCGGCGGGGTTCTACTACATCGGTCCGGCGTTCATGGCCCTGCTGTCCAAGACCTCCATCCTGTGGGTCGCGAGTTTCTCGTTGCTCGTCTTTCCCGAGGAGCGGCCGCTGGTGCGGAGCGTGCGGTTCTGGCTCGGCCTGCTGCTGTCGGTGGCAGGTCTGGTCGGGGTCATCGCGTTCAAGGATGATTTCATGGCCACGGGCACCCTCACCGGGATCGCGATCGCCCTGGCCCAGGCGTTCATGTGGGGCGTGTACACGATCTCGGTGCGGATCGCGTTCCGGGACATCGATTCGCGGGCCAGCTTCTCCGTGATGAGCATCTATACCGCCGCGGGCCTCGCGGCGTGCGCTTTTCTCTTCGGCGCCCCGGCGCAGGCTCTCGCCCTTGACGCGAGGGCCTGGATCGCGGTAGTGATCTCCGCCGTCACGGCCATCGCGCTGGGACACACGCTCTATTATGCCGCCATCAAGCGGATCGGGGCGACCATTCCCATGCTGGTGATCCTGGCCCAGCCGTTCGTGGTCTTGAGCCTGTCGAGTGTCATCTTCCACGAACGGCTCAACGGCGTCCAACTGCTCTTCGGCGGCGCTCTGCTCGTCGGCTCGGGCCTGTCCGTCTGGGCCCAGCAGCACCTGCGGGCCGAACCGTCGCGGTAGCGCTCCGCACCGTAGATCCGAAATCCGAAACGAATCTGCCAACCGGGCGAAGCCCCGTAGCATGGGCGTCCCGCCCATGCTACGGGGAGAGCATCCGCCGTCGTGGATGGGGCGGAAGCGGGTCTTTGCTGCCGGGTTTTCCGGTTGACGGCAGGGGGGCCCTCGGGTAATTAGGACGCCTTATGGATGGCCGTGGGATGATGCCGGTCGTGTGGCAGGGGTCTCGCGGAAGGACGTTTCTGGGGTATCAGTAAGGGTGGAATCATGATGCGGAAGATGAGTAGAACCGGGCTGGGAATCTTGGGATTGGTCGCGCTGGTCGGTCTGACGGGCTGTCAGAATACGATGACCCATCAGCCATCCGGCAAGAAGGTGGCGCTCTGGAACGGCAAGGACTTCACCGGCTGGACGCGTTTTGTCCCGGATGCGGGCGTCAACGTGGATGATGTCTGGCAGGTGCGGGGCGGCGTGCTCTATTGCGCGGGCAAGCCCAACGGCTACATCCGCACGGACAAGAAATACGAGAACTACCGGTTGTACCTCGAATGGCGGTGGCCCGAGACGCCGACTAACAGCGGCGTGCTCCTGCATGCCGGCGGCCCGGACCAGGTCTGGCCGGTCTGCATCGAATGCCAACTGAAGGCCGGCAGCGCAGGCGACTTCGTCCTCATCAACGGCACCGGCATCACCGTCAAGGGCACCGACCGGCAGAATCCGGCCCGGCAATTCGTGGTGATCGAGAAGATGTCGCCCGGCAACGAGGCGCCCGCGGGGCAGTGGAACCGCTACGAGATCCACTGCGAAGGGGGCACGATCCGCTGCTACGTCAACGGGGTCCTGCAGAACGAGGGGACCAACGCCACCGTCACCTCCGGCTGGATCTGTCTGCAGAGCGAAGGCAGCCCCATCGAGTTCCGCAATATCTACCTGCTGCAGAATTGACAGCGCCGCTGACAGGCCGCGGCTACGTACACCGCCCCAGAAGTTGGAAGCAAATAATCAAGCCGCCTGGGAAAGCCGGCACTTGGCCATAACGTTGGCAGCGGATCAAGTAGGCGAAGCCGCAAGTGTGACTCCTTCCGCAGGAATCCGCCGATGGGCCGTCTTCCAGAGGGGTTCCGCTTCAGGGGGTGTGCGAGAAGCCACCCTTTTCACACACTCTCTCCGGGGCTCTTCTCTCTTCCTTCGTACTTCTACTGTAACCGCTTTTCTACAGTTGCGGAGCGTGGAATGCCGATGAATGGGATATGGATACCATCGCAGAGACAGGGATGTCGTTGCTGGAACATCCGCAGGCCCAGGCGCTTCTGGCCGACGC
>VGYL01000920.1 GCA_016872975.1 Planctomycetota bacterium | reverse complement strand
CTGGGTCGCGGTCGCATGTCGTGGCGCGGCCAAAACGCGGGCAACCGCGCCGCCGCGCGCCGCCGAATAGGCCACACAGCCGGTAGAACTGCCCGCTATTCACTTTTCAAAGTGCGAAATTTAGGCTCAGACAGCCCACTGGCATTGACGTATACACGGGCCGGCCTGTCCAGTTGTATGGGAGCTGATATGACGTGGGGATCGATCTTCCCCCCGGGCAGCTTTTCCCACCGTGGATGTATCCTTCGCTCGGGCCCGCGCTCGGCTACCACCTCACAGTACCCCAGCCGATCTCGCGTCCATCGCGCCACACAGATGAACGGACCCTTCCACGGGGAATACCAAGTCATCGTCTCCTCGCCAAAGTTCTCGAAGCCTTGCCCCTGCATCAGAGTGGGCGTTGGAAACGGTAGGTCTCCGAGATAGCGTTTCCTGCCCTGGCGCACCACTTTCTGGAGTTCCCACCCCACGATCATCTGGAAACCCGGAATCGGTTCGACATAGTGCAGGCCATCGTTGCTCACCACAAAACCAAGGTCCATAGTCAGGAGGGTGCGGTCGTTATGCTCGCCGTGCCACTGGCCGAAGAGACCGAGGATCACGTTACCCCTGTTCCAGAGGCTCGTGCCCAGGTGTATCTGCTCCCCTGCGTGACCTCCTGGCATCTGCTGGAATGGTGGCACATCATGGCGCAGGCCGATACAGACCGCATCGGCCCAGTGATCGAAATCATACGACAGGTAGGTGACAAGCGCCCGTTTGGTTCCACAACGGCCTCCCTGCCCTGTCAGATAGTAGCAGTCGCCGAACTTCATCAAACCACCCGGTTCGACGTCATTGTGCTTCAGGATTGGGTTGTAGGGTGAATCAGTCCACCGGAGGCCATCAGGGCTATAAGCAGCGCAGATAGTCCAGGGGTTGACCTCACATATGAGCTTGAAGCGACGGTTTGGATCGGGATCCTCCGGCTCGTACAGCACCAAAGCCGCAGCAGCATCGTCGTGGTCGTAAGCCACCAGGTTATTCTGGGAGTTCCCATTGTACTCCACCAAGCCCAGCACCGGTTTGTTCCAGTTGATGCCATCCCGGCTGACTGCGTAGCATACTCTCAGCCCTCCCCCCGATTCCACGTCCTCACCGACGCCGACATACCACATACGGAACTCGTCTTCCACGCGAAGGACGGTACCGTAGAAAAGGATGCCCACAGCATCCGGACTTCCCGCCTCGCCAGGACGGACACAGACCTGGGGACCTCCGGGGTTCTCGGGGGTCGACAGTCCGCTTCGCACACGGTACCGCAGAGGAACGCTGCGATCATCAAACGGGAATAACGTGGCTTGGTCTATGCGTGCACCGGGTCCACCATTGTGAACGATCATGCGACACCTCCTTGAGATAGCCTTGAGCCATTTTCGTCACCTAAAGGTCCATTCAGCATCACCCACATCGCCGGGATACACTTTTCGGTTCATGCCCTGAGCCTGCCACGCTCGGCCAAAGTTCATAACAGGCTCTAGTTACCCCCCATATCCGGCGACCACATCCGCTCGATCGGGCCCAGCTTTTCCTCGATCTCAAGCCTCGCATCTGGGCCCGGCACCGGCCGGCCCTCGGCAATGGCTTTGATCAATTCTGTCATGTATAGATAACTCCGTAGGGGCACATCCGGTGGTACACCGTGGTCGACGCGGGGCAGGTAGCCACCCTGCTCGATCAGCCACGGCACCTTCTTCATGACCTCGATGAAGGTGCGCTCCTTGCTGCGGATCTCGCGCTTGTCGATGCCGCCCTGGAAAGCCAGGGTCTTGCCGTACTTCTGCCGATAGTAGATGGGGTCGTTGGCGGCGGCGATCTCGATGGGGCAGGTGGCGGTGATGCCGACCTCGATCCAGAGCGGGAAGAGCTGGCCAATGTGGCCATCGGAATCGACCATGATGATCTTGACGCCGTGCTCCTTGTAGAACGCGACCAGGCGCTGGTAGCGCGGCAACATGAACTCACGGAACATCGCCGGCGAGATCATGGCGGCGTGCTTGTAGGCCATGTCCTCGCTGATCACCACCATGTCCACCTGCACATCGTGAAGCAGGCGATGGTCGAGCTCCATGTTGAAGACGGTGATGTGCTCCATCATCTCGTGCTGCAGCACAGCTACATTGCCTGAAACCGAAGGCGTACAGTCTGGCTCCCCGCAGAAGGAATCGCACCCTCACCGGCTTACCCGTCAGATTGGCAAGCGACTCCTTTCCCTTCCAGCGCAGCGTGTGATCAACGGAATCTGTCCTCTGCATAGGCACACAGGCATCCCGCTCGAATCCCGCGATAACCTCTCCCGTTTCATGGAGCAACTCGGCGGTCACTTGGCTGGGCCGTGCTTCGGCGTTGGTGAGCTTGCGTGTTCTGAGAAGCCACTCCCTTCTGCCCGTGCGATCCCGCGTGTGGCGCCCGCGGGGTACCGATGGGCCTTCCACCAGCCGTGGTTCGGTCGGCATGGGAGACTGCTCCGTTCTCCCTTACCATTCAGGAGCACCCAGCACCGGAATCGGATGCCAGGCGATACCCGAAGATCTTGGCATTGCTCAGGCGGATGCGCAGTTGGATGGTCCTGCCCTCACCACTCAATCCGTTGGTCGGCCACGAACCGTTCCACCTTCTTGGTCCGCGCCTGGTTCTCGCGATACTTCTCCCGCTGATACAAAGGGCTGTACTCCCCCGGCGGGTCGATGTGCAGCACGTCATTGCCCTTGCGGGTCACCGTGTAGTCCTTGCCTTGTATGTGCACCTTGTCGGTGCGCTCAAAGATCGGGAAGGTCAGGGTGGCGACGTTCCCAGGCTCCACCTTGCCCACGACGGCATAGCGGCCCTCCCACGACAAGGCCCGCTCTGCATCGTCCACACGGCATCTGACCTCATCTGGCTTGACCCATTCGGGGACCCGCACCGAGAGTTCACAGGACTGCGTCGCCGTCGGCACCCCCCATGGCCATTTCACCTTCACATCCACCCGGCCTTCGTACGGAAGGAAGCTGTCCACGTCGGCCCACGGCGAGGCCCGGTTCAACAGCAGGTTGACTTTCAGCTTGCCGTCCTGGCACCGGAGGATGTGC
>VGYL01000919.1 GCA_016872975.1 Planctomycetota bacterium | reverse complement strand
CACGCCGAGCAGATGCTGCTGTTGCGAACGTATTACAAGTCGAAGCACTGGCAAGTCCTGATGAACAAAGCCTTTGGAACCCCACTGACAAATGCTGTATAACTCCTACGAAACTGCAATGCTCCCGGGGGTGGTGGACGTCAACATAGCTGGTTCTGGCATGCGTGTCGGCGGGCTCGCGGGGCAGAACTCACGCGGGACTGTGACCCAATGCTACAGCAGCGGCACCGTCAGTGGGCAAGGGGCCGCCGTAGGTGGCCTGCTCGGGATGAACGAAGGCGCCGTTACCGGCTGTCACAGTGCCGGGGCGGTTAGTGGCTGGGAATCGGTCGGAGGGCTCGTCGGAGCGAACGGGGAGATGGGTGGGCTGATCACTCGCTGCTACAGCACCGCCATGGTCAATGGCGAGGGGGAGGTTGGTGGACTAGTGGGCTCTGCCGCCGGTACTGTGACCGAATGCTACGCCACGGGCAGTGTATCGGGAGAGAACCATGTCGGCGGGCTGGCAGGTGGGGGGCTGGCGATTAGTGTCTGCTACGCCACGGGCAGTGTATCGGGAAGGAACTCTGTCGGCGGGCTGGTTGGCTCTTACGGCAACTATCATGAACTCGATGGGGGGATCTTGGTAGACTCCTATAGCAGCGGCTCAGTCAGTGGGACTGGAACCGATGTCGGGGGCCTCGTCGGCATTATCGCCGGCAACACCATCAATTGTTTTTGGGATACCCAGACCTCAGGCCAGACCACCAGTGCCGGCGGCACAGGAAAAACCACGGCCGAAATGGAGGACCCTAATACGTTTATGGCCGCGGGGTGGGATTTTGTCGATCAACCAGATGGTCCCCACGATATCTGGGCCGAGCCTCACGGGGGTGGATACCCGATTCTCTTGTGGCAACTGTCGCCGCTGCCAAAGCTCCCCGCCTTCTCCGGAGGCACGGGTCAAACGGATCATCCTTACCGCATATCAACTCCAGCCGAACTCAACGCAATTGGCCATAATCCGAGGCTCATGGGGGCACATTTCGAGTTAGTGAGCGATATTGACTTGCGGGGGATTGCTTTCTACATCATCGGAAACGAATTCTGGCCATTCACCGGTTCCTTCAATGGCGCTGATCATACCATCTCGCATCTGACTATCAGGAGCCAGGTGGGCTACGCCGGGCTCTTTGGCATACTGGCATCGGGAGCCCAGGTTAAGAACCTGAGGGTCGTGGACGCTAACATAACCTTCTCCCCCGAGCCTGACGAAGAACATCATTATTATAGGTTCTGCGTCGGCGGCTTGGTAGGGTACAACGGGGGTGCGGTGACCCACTGCTACAGCACCGGCACCGTCATTGGACCTGGATCCTATCCTGGAGGTGTCGGTGGGCTGGTGGGGTGGAACTCAGGTGCGGTGACCCAATGCTACAACACCGCGGTAGTCAGTGGGACTTGGTGGTATGTCGGCGGGCTGGTGGGCTGGAACCAAGGTACTGTGACCCAGTCCTACAGCACCGGAATGGTCCGCGGGAGTGCGTGTGTTGGGGGGCTGGTGGGGTCGAATGGAGGTACTGTGACCCAGTGCTATAGCACCGGGTCGGTCAGTGGCATCGGCCAAGACTCATGGGAGATCGGTGGGCTCGTGGGCAACACCTACCAAGGTTCTGTGACCGGCTGCTTCTGGGACATCCAGACCTCAGGCCAAGCCACCAGTGCCGGCGGCACAGGCAAGACCACAGCCCAGATGCAGACGGCCAAGACCTTCCTGGATGCCGGCTGGGACTTCGTGGGCGAGACCAAGAACGGGACGGAGGACATCTGGTGGATCAACGAAGGGAAGGACTATCCGCGGCTGTGGTGGGAACTCGGCGATGAGGCATCGCCGTAGATCAAACATCAAATATCAAAGATCAGAGGGCAAGCTCGGCGTCCCCCGATCTGGTCGGGGGCAGGCTTGGCGTGAGGTCATCTTGGCTCCGGCCAGAGGCCGGGCTGCACAATCATGATCTGCGTGCTCGGGTCCGACGGTGGCTGGCGGACGACAAGGACTTCTTGTGAGTTCTCAGGACGACCTTTTCGGGCACGACGATCTCGCCACACAACGGCGCCAACACCGGGTCTTGGAGGACCTTCTCGTGGGTCCTTTGGCGTTTCTGTGCCCAGGTCAGGGCGCCATCTTCCTCGTCGATTTGTGTTCGCCGCTGGCGCATCCACGCGACCGCGTCAAATCTCTTCTTCATCGAGCAGCATCTCCTTTGGCGAGCGGATTTCTATGGGCCGGTAGCCCTTTTCCATGCTTACAGCATTGAACAACCGTATTCTACCAAGATTGACCATGTGTTTGAAGTTCCAACTCACCAGGACGTCGCACTCGCTCACCACAGCCAAGGCCACGTGCAAGGCATCCGATCGGCTTCCAGGCCCAACGATCCCGTGTTCCAGGTACGCTTCCGCCAGGGTGTAAGCCTCATCGTTGTCGGCCAGTAAGAGGCGGTGCCGTTGGGGTACCTCCTCCGGCCGCCTACGGACTCGTTCCGGGGCACCCGCCAACTCGCGCAGCGTGTGTTCCGATAGAACCATCACGTATTGGCCCTGCGCGAAGAGCCGCCACAGGGCAAGGCTGTCTTCCGCAAATTCGACATCGTCGCAGCCACCGACCACAGAGGCGTCCACGTAGACCAGCATTTTCTTCATCTGTCTGCCCACACGTCCTACTCTATGCCATTCCGCTGCGGTCTGCAAGGCCCTACTGGGACGATTCCGGGCGAGCGTGGACGTTGCCTCCCCTCCCAATGATTCCTGCACACAAGGGACCGAGGCACAGGCAAGACCTCGGCCGAGAGGCCAACCGCCAGCACGTTTCTTGGCGCCGGCTGGGATTTCGTGGGTGAGACGGCCAACGGGTCAGATGATATCTGGAAGATAGCCGAAGGGTCGGATTATCCCCACCTGTGGTGGGAACCGTATGACGGGCGGGTCACGGCTGTGCTGGGCCAGGTGTTTACCGTTACGCTCGAATCGAATCGTGTGTGAGATTTTTTTCTGGCGCCCTGTTACTCCTTTGTTTACAGTGACTTATGAACCTTTTTGGAAAGGAGAATAAGTCATGGACGGTAAACAGG
>VGYL01000918.1 GCA_016872975.1 Planctomycetota bacterium | reverse complement strand
GGAAGAAGCTCTGGAGCAGGCCGGCGCAGTCGTCGGCCAGAACGCCGGCGGTGACGTCGAGGCGGTGGTTGAGCCGGCCGTCGCGGACGATATCGTAGAGACTGCCGCAGGCGCCGGTCTTCGGGTCGGGGCAGCCGTAGACGAGCCGGTCGAGCCGGGCCAGGACCAGCGCCCCGGCGCACATCGGGCACGGTTCCAAGGTAACGTAGATCGTGCAGCCGTGCAGGCGCCACAGGCCCAGAGCGGTGGCCGCCTGTGTCAGGGCGATGATCTCCGCGTGGGCGGTCGGGTCCTGGAGCTGCTCGCGCTGGTTGTACGCCCGGCCGATCACACGGTTCTCGTGGACGATGACGGTGCCGATGGGCACGTCGCCATTCTCCTCGGCCACCAGCGCCGCATCGATCGCCATGCGCATGTATCGTTCGTCGATCTGCCCTTGCGTCAATTCCATCATGGCGAACCATCAAAACCGCCCACGCCCCGCACGTCAACGCCTTTCTGATGTTCGGATGCCTACAACAGAACGGGCGGGAATATGTCATTGCGAGGAGCGCAGCGACGAAGCAATCTCAACCCCCAGATGCCAAGCACCACATTCCAAATCTCAAACACACCGCGAACGCCGGGAGATCAATCCGAACTTCCAATGACCGAAACCCGCGGACCGGGCTCGGCCCGTTTTGAATTTTGGATTTTCTTCCTTTGGAATTTGTTTGAGATTTGGAATTTGGTGCTTGGAATTTGGACCCTGTTTCGGATTGCCTCATTTCACTCGCCAGGATATAGAAGGAGCCCTGCCTTTCCTGGCGGCTCTACGGATGGACGTTGCCGGCGGTGTGGGCGGTGTTCTCGGCGAGGCGCGGGGCGGTGCCCAGGAGGTTGTGGACGATCATATTGCCCCGGCCGCCGGTGACGACGAGCGAGGCGGAATTGGCGTTCTCGCGGTCGTCGCGGATGAGGCAGTCGGAGACGCGGCTGTCGGTGACGTTGCGCAGGAGCAGGCCGGCGTTGTCGCAGTCGAGGATCGTGCAGTTCGTGATGTTCATGCGCCGGCAGTTCTCCAGCAGCAGGCCGGCGGGCTCGCCCCAAACGTTGGTGATGTGCAGGCCGGATAGGGTGCAGTCCTCGCTGTCGCGCACGACGAGGCCGTTGCGGGCCTGGAGGCTGTTGCCGTAGTTGTAGCGCGGATTGCGGTCGAAGTTGTTCGGGCCCAGGATGATGTTCGAGCAGTCCTCGAGCAGCAGGTTGTGCGTGAAGCCCATCCAGAAGGTGTTGCCCGTGAGGGTCACGCCCCGGCAGTCCCGCAGGTGGACGTTCACTTTCACGTCGCTCAGGACGTTGCCGGTGATCGTCACATTGCCTTCGCGGATGCGGCCGAGCTTGGGGCTGTCCTCGCTGCGGCCGAGGATGCGGATATTGGCCGAGTCCGGGGAGTTGTTGTTGTGCTGGATCGTGCAGCCGGTGATGGCGACCTCGCCGGTGCCATAGGGACTGCCCGAGCAGTCGATCAGGACATTGGCGGTGGGCGGGGTGTCGGGGCCCATGTTGCTCTCGATGTCGCAGCCGGTGATGTGGATGTTGCGGACGTTGCCGGCGCGGGAGACGATGCCGCCGCCGCGATTGTAGCTGATGTGGGAGCCGGTGATGTTCGACTGGTGCAGGTTGACGTTGTCGTAGAAGATGCCGATGCCGCGGTTCTCGTAGAGATGACAGTCCGAGATCAGGACGTTGCGGTTGTTGCCGACCAGGTGGATGCCGTGCAGGACGCCGCGGATGTGCAGGCGCGTGAGGGTCAGTTGCATGGTGCCATTGGCCGCGATGCCGATGGCTTCCGGATGGTCGCCCTCGATGGCCACGGCATCGACCAGCGGCATCCGTTGGCGCTCCCATACGTCCTTGGAGAAACCTGCCGGATCGGCCGACTTGAAGTGCGTGCCCACGAACTTCAGGGCCGGGCCGGGACCGGCCATGACCAGCCGGCCCACCCCAGCGCCGGATATATGACCGACCTTGTCAAGCTCGATGACAATCGGCCTCGTGATGCGGTATGTCCCTTTGGGCAGACGGATAACACCGCCGGCCTCGACCGCCTTCTGAATCGCGCCAGTGTCGTCCGCCTGCCCGTCGCCGACCGCGCCGAACCGCCGCACGTTCTGTTCGGCCGTCCGCGGGGCCCGCCTCTCTTGCGCGAGCACCGCGCCGCACGCCAGTAGCAGCACCCCTGCGAAGAGCACCGTCTGCCGTTGCATCCTCATAACCAACCTCCTGAAAGTAGAATGTCCCCTTTTCCTTTGCCCGCAGGGAGCGAACACCGTTGGACCCGGAGACTCGCACGAACGGTCATGCCTCCGGCAAAGGCCCCTGTTCCGCATATCCCTGACTTGCCGCACGGCGTGGCATCGCCAAAGGCTCTGCCTTTGACGATGGTTGAGGCCCTCGACGATGCCTCGACCGCAAGCGAGAAACCCATCGTCAAGGCCGGTGGGCCTTGGCGATGGTCCGGCGTACGGGAAATCCGCCATCGCCAAGCTCCGAAGAGGGTTCCCAATCGCGATGAATCGCGATTGGGAGCCCAGACTCCGCTTGACGATGCCACCCAGAGAAGGCCGGGTTCTCACACACCCTCTCAGACGGTTCCGCCCTCTTCGCGGCTGATCTTGGCGCCGATCCGGTTGAGGCGCTCTTCGATGCGCTCGTAGCCGCGGTCGATGTGGTAAACCCGGTTGATCGTCGTGGTTCCCTCGGCCGCCAGGCCGGCGATGACCAGGGCGGCGGAGGCCCGCAGGTCCGAGGCCATGACCGGGGCCGCGATCAGTTTCTTGACCCCGGCGACAATCACGGCCGAGCCTTCCTTGCGCAGGTTGGCGGCCATGCGGTTGAGCTCCGCCACGTGCATGAACCGGTCGGGGAAGATCTTCTCGACCACGATGCTGTTGCCGTCGGCCATGGCCAGGACGACCATGAGTTGGGCCTGCAGGTCGGTCGGGAAGCCGGGATAGGGCTGCGTGGTGATGTCGGCGGGCACCAGCCGCTCGGCGCCGGCGACGGTGCAGCCGTCGCCGTTGGGCTCCACGACCACGCCGATATTGCGCAGGCGATCCACGACCGCCATCATGTAGTCG
>VGYL01000917.1 GCA_016872975.1 Planctomycetota bacterium | reverse complement strand
TCGCAGATTCAAGACCAAGAGCCGAGGCAGACACGAGAAAGTACCAGACCCAATATGGTCCATTGTCTCTTTCTCCTGCCTTCTCCGGAGAAAATCTGCGGAAATCTGCGCAATCTGCGGTTTTTTCAACGCCTTTACATCTCGGGACTTGTAGCCTGTGCCACCAGGAAGCTTGTCAAGAAAACAAGATCTGACGGCTTTGTAGTACAGAGAGAAAAGGCGGGAAGGCACAGGAACCAGAAGGTAGAAGTTCGTTTCCTTCTTCCGTTTTCCCCTCCTTCGCTGTGTCCTCTGGGGCCTCTGTGGCTTCACCCTTCTTTGACTTCCTACCGGGTCGTTGAAAAAGTAAGAGGTCCCCGGAATTCCCGAAGACCAGAGGCGGTTCCGGGCGTGAGGGGTGTTGGCCTGGGCTCAGGAGGGTGCCTGTGTGACGCGGACGCGGCGGTCTGTTCGCGAGTAAGATCTTCGGGAGGCCCTCCCGTGCCCGGAAGGAGGGAAGAACCGGGCACCGATGGCCCAGAGGAGATACGGAAGGCGAAGCCGTAATTCGAATCCTTCCGAAGGAATCCGCTGGTGCCCGGCTCTTGAAGAAGCCTTCCGGGCACGCAGGGCCTCCCGGCAATCTTCCGTGCGACTCGGGCCGACGGGTCCGCCGCAGAATTGCCGTGGGACGGGATGATACGCCACTCCCCTGAACCGCCTCTGTTCTTTTCCGACTTCTCCACGCCCGCTTGCTCCTGTGAAACGGCGAAACAGGGGTTGGCGGCAGAAGCCGGAACGGCAGGCGATAAAGGAGACACAGGAGAGCTCTAATAGGTGGCTGTCCCCAGTATTACCCGGTATTATGGGCATTTACAGGCTATGGAAAAACTGAAATCGGGGCTTGACAAAGCCACCCTGCTTGCAGTACATTACTCGACGTTACTCAACGTTACTCGACGTACGAGTTGGACGTGTTGGGAAGAAAGATTGATGGAAACCAAGTGGCTGACAGTCATTGAAGCGGCGCAATACCTGAAGATGGGTAGATCGACCGTCTATAAGCTTGCCCAGGAAGGCAAACTACCCACCCACAAGGTCGGGCGGCAATGGCGGTTTGATGCGAGGGAACTCGATAAGTGGTTGAAGTCGGGGAAGCTGGCATGGACAGAGGATCAAACCCGATGACATCAGGCACGCAAACGAGCGAGAGGGGAGGCCCTTTCAAGATAGAGAGGGGGTCCCTACCACCCGAGGTGGATAATCCGGCGAGTTTCTCCCGTCCTCCCAAACTTATCGACCAATTGCGAGAAGCGTTGCGTTCGCGGCACTACAGCCCCCGCACGGAGCAGACATACTGCCACTGGGTCAAGAGGTACATCTTCTTTCACAAGGTGCGCCATCCCGGCGAAATGGCCGAACCGGAAATCAACGGCTTTCTGACCTATCTGGCCGTCAAGGAGAAGGTCAGCGCCTCGACGCAGAACCAGGCGCTTTCCGCCCTGTTGTTTCTCTATCGCCATGTGCTCGGGCGCGAAGTTGGCGATCTGGGCGAAGTCATCCGCGCCCGCAAGCCCAAACGCCTCCCCGTCGTGATGACCCGGGAAGAAGTAAAGGCCGTGCTGGCGAACCTTTCCGGCGACAAAGGGCTCATGGCCTCGTTGATGTATGGCGCGGGACTGCGCCTGATGGAATGCCTGCGCCTGCGCGTCCAGGACATCGACTGCTCGCGCAACGAAATTCTCGTCCGCGACGGCAAGGGCGCCAAGGACCGCATCACCATGCTGCCCGCGTCGCTCAAAGTCCCATTGCAAGAGCATTTCAAAACCGTCAAGGCGATCCACGAACGCGACCTGGCCGACGGTTGGGGCCGCGTTCTCCTGCCCGACGCCCTCGATCGCAAGTACCCGAACGCCCCGAAGGATTGGCGCTGGCAGTGGGTCTTTCCGCAGGAAAACCGCTGGAAGAATCCGAAGACCGGCGAAGAGGGGCGGCATCATGTTGACGAGTCACTGGTTCAGAAATCGGTTCGTCAAGCGGTCACGGCGGCAGGGCTGACCAAGCGAGCCTCTTGCCATACTTTCCGGCATTCATTCGCGACGCATTTGCTCGAAGGTGGTTACGACATCCGTACGGTCCAGGAGCTTCTCGGCCATAGCGATGTCAAGACGACCATGATCTATACGCATGTCCTCAACCGGGGACCTTCGGGTGTACGCAGCCCCATGGACGGGCTATGAGAAGGAGTTATTATGCCGATCCGTATAACATACCGGAATAATTGGCTGAACGATCGACAAATCATTGAAAGGATGGGTTTTACCATGCATTAGGAAGGAAATCATGAGGCGTCTTATATGGACCATAGCGAAGAAACCCGCATCTTATGCGGATCCATCTAATTACTGTTGGCGCCGCAGTTCGATAACGATAGGAGGTCTGTATGGCAGACGAGGAACGCACCCCTGATGGCTATGGCGGTTTCAAAGAACTCACCCCCGACGGATACGGGGGCTACAAAGAACTGACGCCCGATGGATACGGCGGTCACAAAGAACTCACCCCCGACGGGTACGGAGGATACAAGGAGTTGACACCTGATGGATATGGTGGCGTGAAAGAACTAACGCCGGATGGACAACGGGGGAGTGACACTCGCGGAGTCTTGCGTCGCATTCTGGATCGCGTGCTGGGACACTGATGGCGGAGTGTTCGCACCGTACCCCGGGATAAGATGGCGGCAGTAAATGGCCCAACAACGGCCTGCTCCCGTATTGCTCACCCGCGCAGACGCGGGTGAGCAAACGGAGAGGCCGGGCGTTCGGTAGCAACAGAGCAACAGCACAGAAAGGACACACATGAGCATCTTGAACCGACTTTTCGGCGGTGCCTCCCGGAGCGGCGATCTCTCCGTCGCTGCGCGAGACGGCGATCTTACCCTTGCCAGATCGCTTATCGCGCGTGGGGCGAACGTCAACGTCAGCGATGCCGGGTACCCGCTAATCGTCGCCGTAATCGCGGAGGGAAGATGAGGGTCACGTCTTAACTGTTAACTATTCGCGAGTTTTGTGCGGATCTGCGTCACGGCTCCTGTCAAAACAGGGTCTTTGGCCACCCGCTGCGCGAGGCGGTCATGCTGCGGGGTGATG
>VGYL01000916.1 GCA_016872975.1 Planctomycetota bacterium | reverse complement strand
GCGCCAGGAGGAGTTGGGCGAGGTTCTCCGGGGCTTGCCGGGCGAGCGCTCCGCGGTCGACAAGGTGCAAGCGCCCGCCGGGCTGCGACGGAAATCGCCCGAGGCGCGACAGCAGCACCGGCGCCGCCTGTTCGAGGAGTACTTCCGTGAGGCGGTCGCCTACACCCTGAGCCTCAAGGATCTGGCCGTGAGATCCGCGCAACGCATGACGCCCGACAAGATTCCCGGCCGGATCGTTGGCCTGACGGATGCGACGGGACAGGACCTGGCGATCGGTGTGGTCGAGCATTGGCTGCCGCGCAAGGCGAAGCTGACGATTCGGGCCCCGCAATTGGATATCCGGCGCGTCCGCTGCCTGACCTTCGGCGACGTGCGGATCGAAGCCCCCTTTGGTTGGAGTGGATGACATGGAGACAACCCTGCAGTATCGCAACCTGATCGAGCTGTTCAACCGGTCGCTGGCGGCGGTGCCCGATCTGGACAAACTCTGCGTGGAGATCATACGGCCGGATCGCCACGAGACGCTTACCTTCCGCCAACTGAAAGAGCAGGCGGAGGCGTTTGCGACCTGGCTGCTCCGCGCGTCGGGGCTGGCCCCCGGCGACAAGGTGGCGATCCTCAGCAAGAACCGAACGGATTTCGATGTTGCTCTCTGGGGCACGATCCTGGCCGGGACCGTTCCCGTCCTGATCGATCCCGAGCGCGGCCCGCACGGCGTCATCGCGCATTTGCAGGCGACGGATGCCCGCGGCCTGATCATGGCCGACGACTACGAGCACCCGGAGGCGCGGGAGGAGTTGATCCAGTTCAGCCGTACTCGCCATCTGCAGGTCGTCACGATGACCGAAGAACCTCTCGGCAGCACCGGCGCGGTGGAAGCCCCGGTCTTAGCCGACGTCCAGCGCCGGGTTCAGATCGAGGACACCGCTGTGATTTTGTGCACCTCCGGCACGACGGGCGACCCCCGCGAGGTGGAGCTGACCCACGCCAACCTGGTGGCGAACCTGCAGGGCTCGGTGCAGAAGGTCGATATCGGCCCGAACGATGTTCTCGGGCACATCCTGCCGCCGCACCATTCCTTCGGCATGACGGTAGGTAAGTTCCTTCCCCTGACCGCCGGCGCGACGAGCATCTACACCAACAAATATCGGGAAGTGTCGGACCTGATCCGCGCGAAGGGCATCACCATCTTCATTGCCATTCCCGCGTTGTACACAACCTTGGCCAAGAAGATGGAGGAGGGCGTCAACAAGCAGAAGAAGGAGAGCCGTCTCGTGGCCCTGCTCGACCGGTTCGCCCCCGGATACTTGGGCAAGAAGATCCGGCAGAAGCAGGGTTGGACGCAGGTGCGGTTCTTTCTCTCCGGGGCGGCCCCGATGCCGCGCTGGGTGCTCGAGGTCCTGTGGCGGCGCGGCTTCAAGATGTACGAAGGCTACGGCACGACGGAAAATTCGCCGGTCTATGGTTTCAACGACCGGTTCGACAGGCTCGGCTCCGTCGGCAAGCCTATCAATACCCTGATCGTGAAAATCGTGGACGAGGACAACCGCACGCTGCCGCCGCAGCAGCGCGGCGAGATCTGCCTGGGCGGGCCCTGCATTGCCAAGGGCTACTACAAGAACCCCAAGGCGACGCAGGCGGTCATCGAGACGGATGAGCAGGGGGTCCGCTGGCTGCACACGGGCGACCTCGGCTACCTGGACGAGGACGGCAACCTCTACATCACCGGCCGCAAGAAGTACCTGATCATCCTGCCCGGCGGCAAGAACGTCAATCCCGAGCGGGTCGAGACGGCCCTCTCCGAGGCACGCTTCGTGCGGGAAGTCCTCGTCGTGCCCAGCCGCCGGGAGGATGAAAAGGGGCTCATGGAAGAGGCGGTCCGAGCCCTCATCTATCCCGCGTGGGAGACGCTGGAAAGTCACACCGGCCGCCCCCAGCAGGACCTGCTGGCCCAGCCCCAACTGGTCAAGAACCTGATCTGGGAGAGCATTCGGGACTGCCAGCAGCGGAACAAGCAGCTTTCGCACTTCGAGAAGGTCGCGGCCCACAATCTGGAGATCCTCGCCGGTGAGTTCGTCAAGACCTCGACCGGCAAGATCAAGCGCGAGCATTACATCAACCTGGAGCACCTGGAGGCCAAGCACACGCGGATCGCCGAGTACGTCGCCGCACGCGGCAGCGCCAAGCCGGTACGCGATGCCACCGGGGCCTGAGAACATTTACTATTTACGATTCATGATTTAAGAGTTATGATCTGGTGGCCGGTTTCTCGCAATGATAAATCTTAAATAGTAAATCATAGATTCCAAGGGAGGATCGGAGAATGTCATCCACATGCAAGCCTGCCGAAGCAAGCACCAATGCAGCATTGTCCCGCCGGGGCTTCATGGCCGGAGCGGGGGCCGCCGCGGTGTCGTTCACCGTCCTGGAGCCGGGCCTCGTCCGGGGCACGGCGGCGAATGCCAGGATCAACCTCGGCCTGATCGGCTGCGGCGGACGCGGCACGTGGATCGCCAAGCTCTTCCAGAAGCACGGCGGCTACAATATCACCGCGGTGGCGGATTACTTCCAGGACCGCATCGACAACGCCGGCAACCAGCTTGAGGTCCCGCCGGAGAACCGTTTCTCGGGTCTCAAGGGCTACCTGAAGCTGCTGGACAAGGTGGACGCGGTGGCGATTGAGAGCCCGCCGTACTTTCACCCGGAGCAGGCGGCCGCCGCGGTGGCCGCGGGCAAGCACGTCTACGTCGCCAAGCCCATCGCGGTCGATGTCCCGGGCTGCCTGAGCATTGAAGAGAGCGGCAAGAAGTCGCGAGCCAACAAGCGGTGCTTCCTGATCGACTTCCAGACCCGGGTCGATCCCTTCTACATGGAGGCGCTGCGCCGCGTGCACGAGGAGAAGGCCCTGGGCGAGATCGCGTTCGGCGAGGCGACCTATCACGCGACCTGCCCGTTCGGGCGGATGTACGACGCCTGGCGCAAGGATCCGGACGGCGCCGAGAACCGGCTGCGGGCCTGGGGCCTGGACAAGGTCCTGTCCGGCGACATCATCACCGAGCAGAACATCCACACGCTGGACGTGATGAACTGGATCATGGAAGTGCCGCCGCTGTGGGCGGTCGGCACGGGCGG
>VGYL01000915.1 GCA_016872975.1 Planctomycetota bacterium | reverse complement strand
CCAGAAGTTGTCGCTCTTGCCGGTGACGGCGCGGATGTCGTCGTCTATCAGCACCGAGTAGCCGACGCTGGGCCGGACCGTCAGCTTGCCGATACAGAAAGGCAGACCCGCGGTGAAGGTCAGATCGTTCCAGCCGCCCCCGGTCACGCCGAAATAGCCCTCGTTGTAGCCCCGGTGCCGTAGCCGAGGCTGGCGCCCAGTTGCACGCCGCAATAGAAGTCGTCCCGCCAGGCCCAGATCTTCTCGATCGTGTGCCCGAGGGAGAACTGGAGGTAGCTGCCCTCGATCTCGTCGAAATCGTAGTACCAGCGGACCGCCGGTGACAGCGGCACCTCCAGACTCAGGCCGGCGTATACTTCGCTGGTCGCGGCGGCGCCGGTATTGGGGAACATGTAATGGACCACCCCGAGCGAATAGCTCAGGACATCCACACCCGGCAGGGTGTTGGAGTAGTCGAGCGCCAGGTCGATCTCGTTGAACCGGCCGCCGCCGACCACTTCCCCGGCAAGGTCCATGTTGCCCCAGACCGAGCCGGTGAACCCCTTGTAGCCCACGCTGGCGCCGGGCTGAAGGACCCAGTCATCGACGATATTCTGGCCCCGCCAGACGTACTTGCTGAACACGTCGGCGGTCACCCCAACCGACACCTTGTCCTCGGCGCATGCCACCGTCACCATCGCCGACAGAACCACCGCCACGCCGCACAGAACCTTGCACCTCGTCATCTTGTCTGACTCCCATTCAATTCGGTTGCCCCTGCCGCCGCGCGGCCACACAGATGCCACGCTCGGCCTGTGGCGGTACAACAAACGGCGTGCCAGCGGTGCAAGAACCGCCTGGCCCTACCCGTAACTCTTTACGAATACACTACTTATAGCTATAGGGCCAAGAAAGAAGCCCGCGCGACACCAAGACAAAATTGTATACAGATGTCCTCACGCCAACAATCTTGTCGCCCCTCGTAGCATGGGCGTCCCGCCCATGAGTAGCACGGGCGTCTCGCCCGTAAGTAGCATGGGCGTCCCGCCCATGAGCAGCACGGGCGTCTCGCCCGTAAGTAGCATGGGCGTCCCGCCCATGAGCAGCACGGGCGTCTCGCCCGTGGAGGGAGGGACAAGGTGGTCCTGTAGCCGAGACCTCCAGCGCGACACATCGCGTTGGGCGACCCACTCATGGGCACGAGGCCCATGCCACGCTTGGCCGCTCAGATGTACTTCGGCAGAATGCCGTACTTGTGAATCTTGTATCCGAGGATGCGCTCGGTGATGCCGAGCTCCTGGGCGGCTTTGCGCTGCTGGCCGCCACACTTCTTGAGGGCATCGACGATCAGCTCTTTTTCCTTGTTGGCGATGATCTCCGTGAACGAGGGCTTGGCGGTCGTGTCGCCCTTGTGGATCATCTGCAGCGACGGCGGCAGATGCTCGCTGCGAATCACGTCGTCCTCGCACAGCAGGACCGCCCGCTCGAGGCAGTTCTCCAACTCGCGGATATTGCCCGGCCAGTGGTAGCGCGTCAGCATCTCGATGGCGGGCGTCGAGATCCGCGTGATCCGCTTGCCGTTCTCCTGGGCGAACTTCTCGAGGAAGTGGTCCGCGAGCAGCATGATATCGTCCTTGCGCTCCCGCAGCGGCGGCAGGTAGATCGGGAAGACGTTGATGCGATAGTAGAGGTCGCTGCGAAAGCCCCCTTGCGTGATCTGCTCTTCCAGGTTCTTGTGCGTGGCGACAATCACGCGCACGTTCGCCTTGATCGTCTCGACGCCGCCGACCCGGTCGAACTCCTTCGCCTGAATCACGCGGAGGAGCTTGACCTGGAGACTGGGCGGGAAGTCGCCGATCTCGTCGAGGAAGATCGTGCCGCCCTCGGCCCGCTCGAAGCGGCCGAGCTTCCGCTCGGCGGCCCCGGTGAAGGCCCCCTTCTCGTGGCCGAAGAGCTCGCTTTCGAGCAGCGTGTCGGGCAGGGCCGTGCAGTTGACCTTCACGAACGGCTTGTCGGACCGCAGGCTGTAGTAGTGGATCGCGTGGGCGACGAGGTCCTTGCCGGTGCCGGTTTCGCCGCGGATCAGCACGGTCGCGTTGCTGTCGGCGACCTGCTCGATCAGCCGGTAGACCTCCTGCATGGCGTTGCTCTTGCCGACCATGTTGTGGATGTCGAAGCGCGTCTTGAGCTCGCGGCGCAGCCGGACGTTCTCGTCGCGGAGCAGCGCCCGCTCCGACTCGACCATCTTGTTGAGCTTGACCGCCTGGGCGACCATCGTGGAGATGATATTGAGCAGCCGCAACCGGGCGTCGAAATCGTCGCTCCGCCCGGCCTGCTGATCGACGCTCAGCGCCCCCACCGTCCGGCCTTCCAGCTTGATCGGCACACAGAAGAACGCGGTCTTCTTGCCCCGCGCCGTCTCGCGCGAGCGGGTGCGGTGCAGGAAGCGCGGGTCCTTGGCGATGTCCGGCACGACGATCGCCTCGCCGGTCTGGACGACCCGCCCGGTGATGCCCTCGCCGACCTTGTACCGCCCCTCGCTCTTGGACCGCTCGCTGAGCCCATGGGCGACCTTGATCTGGATCGTCTCGGTCTCGGGGTCCAGCAGTGTGATCGTCCCGCGCTGGAGCCTCAGGTGCGTGTCGAGCGACCGCAGAATGCTCATGAGGGTCTCTTCCAGGTTCAGCGATTCGGCGAACACCTTCGCCACATCGCTGAGCAACTGCACTTCCGTCGCAAAGCTGTTCTTCATCGCCTGCCTTTCCACCGAGCCGGCCCATGCCATCCACAAAATTGTAGACCACAAGGCCCAGCCTACAATATTGTGGCCGACTCCGCAACAGGAATCCGGCGCCGGGACCCTGGCAGTTGCCCGTCGTCGGACTCCAGGGCAATTGCAGGTGAACGTGAACTTCCCCGTTTGGAGTTCCGCCTTCAGGCGGGTCTGACAGTCTTGCGGCGCAGCCGGCTCCATATCTTATGAACACAAGAGAAGAAAGGAAGGCCGGACTCCTTGAACCGCCCAGTGAATTTCGACGGACAAAACCGGTAATCGCGCCGTACCCGTCATTTCGCCGATGTGCCTCGCGCCAGGCTACGTGTGGTTGTAGGGTGGGGCTTGCCCCACCGGGAAGCCGGACCCAAGGAAAGCGGTGG
>VGYL01000914.1 GCA_016872975.1 Planctomycetota bacterium | reverse complement strand
AGAGCGTGGTCCTGGACCGGAGCGGCGAGGCGATCCGCTTCCACCCGCGGCTCCTGGAGCTGTGCGGGCACTACCACTTCGCGCCGCGGCCGTGTCGGCCTGCGCGAGGGAACGAGAAGGGGCGGGTGGAACGGACGATCCGATACCTGCGGACCTCGTTCTTCCCGGGCCGGGAGTACCGGGACCTGACCGACCTGCGGGCGCAGTTTGCCCGGTGGCGGGACACCGTGGCGCACGCCAGGCCGGTGCCCGGCGAGGAGGGGCTGACCGTGGGCGAGGCCCTGATGACGGAGCGTGGCCGGCTGCTCCCTCTCCCGGAGCATCCGATGGAGACGGACGTGGTGTGTGTGGTTTCGTCGGGCAAGGCGCCATACATCCGTTTCGACCGCAACGACTACTCGATCCCGCACGAGCTGGTGCGGAAACCTGTGTCCCTGGTGGCCGGCGAGACCGAAGTCCGGATCTACGACGGCGACCGCCTGGTGGCCAGACACCGCCGCAGCTACGAGGCCAAGAAGGTCGTTGAGGACCCGGCCCACGTGGAGGCCCTGGCCGCGGAGAAGCGCGCGGCACAGCCGCTGAAGGGCCGGGACCGGCTACGGGCCGCAGTGCCGGAGCTGGAGGGCTTCCTCCGCGTGCTTGCCGAGCGCGGTGAGTCGCTGGGGTACCACACCGTCCGCCTGCTCCGGCTCCTGGACCTGCACGGGGTCGACGCACTCCGCGTCGCGGTGTCCGTCGCGGTCGAGCGCGGCGCGTACGCGTCCGGTGCGGTGGCGCACATCCTGGACCAGCAGCGGCGGGCCGAGGGGCTGACGCCCCCGGTGGAGGTGGCCCTGCCCAAGGATCCCCGAGTCAGCGATCTGCGCATCAACAACCATTCCCTGGAGGACTACGATGGACTCAGCGGAACGAACGACCACCCTGACGCCTGATGCGCTCCGCGGCCTGGGGCTATGGCGGCTGGCCGAGGAGCTGGACGACTTCATCGCCCGGGCGACGCGGGCCCGCTGGTCCCCCACCCAGACGCTGGAAGACGTGGTCCGTCTCGAAGTGGCGGAGCGGGCCCGCCGCAGCGTCGAGCGCCGCCTCACCGCGGCCCGGCTTGGACGCTTCAAGCCCATGGCGGATTTCGACTGGGACTGGCCCAAGCGGATCGACCGGGACGCGGTCCAGCGGATCCTGAGCCTGCGCTTCCTGGAGTCCGCTGAGAACGTCGTCCTGGTCGCGGCCCAGGGCCTGGGCAAGACGATGATCGCGAAAAACCTCGTCCACGCGGCGGTCATGGCCGGCCACACCGCGCTCTTCATCACGGCCTCCGACCTGCTGCTCGACCTGAGCAAGCAGGACACGGTCCGGAGCCTGGAACGTCGGCTTGCACACTACGCCCGCCCGACGCTCCTGGCGGTGGACGAGGTCGGGTACCTTTCCTATGACAATCGTGCCGCGGACCTCCTCTTCCAGGTCGTCAGCCGCCGGTATGAGCACCGGTCCATGGTCCTGACCACCAACCTCCCGTTCCGCGACTGGAACACCGTCTTCCCCAACGCGGCCTGTGCCACCGCGCTCATCGACCGGCTCACCCATCACGCCGAGATCCTTGCCATCGATGGCCACAGCTATCGCAAACGCGAGGCCGAGCAGACCCGGAAGGAGCGCCACCGTGACCTTTGAGCCGCTCACCGTCATCCCGGTGCACGAGGTCCCCATCAGACCCGAGCCCCAGCGCTGGCTCATCGAGTCGCTCTGGGTAGATCAGGGGGTCGGCATCATCGGCGGCACGCCCAAGAGCTGCAAGACCTGGCTCGCACTGGAGCTCGCCGCCGCGGTCGCCTCGGGCACTCCCGTCCTGGGTCGCTTCCCGGTCCCACAGCGCAGCCGCGTCCTGGTCTACGCCGCGGAAGACAGCCTGCCCGATGTCCGGAGCCGACTGGCCGCACTGACTGAGTGCCGCGGCCTCTCCCTCCAGGATCTCGACCTCGGCCTCATCGACTCACCGATCCTGCGGCTCGACACCCCCAAGGACCGCGGCCGGCTCCGCGCCACCCTGGACCAGCAGCGGCCCCGCCTCCTCATCCTGGATCCACTGGTCCGGCTCCACCGCCTCGTCGAGAACTCGGCCACGGATATCTCGGCACTGCTCGGGGAGCTGCGTGCGATCCAACGCGACTACGCGGTCGCCATCCTGCTGGTCCACCACCTGCGCAAGAACGGCTCGTCCCCGGCCCAGCCGGGCCAGGCCCTTCGCGGCTCCGGGGACCTTCACGCCTGGGGTGACTGCAACCTCTACCTCCAGCGCCGTACCGCGCACATCATCCTCTCCGTCGAGCACCGCACCACCTCGGCTCCTGACCCCGTCCCCCTGGAGCTCATCAAGGAGCCGGTGCCCCATCTGCGCATCCCCTCATCCTGCGAAGAACCACCCGACCCAGGACTGGAGCCACGAATCCTGGACGCCCTGGCCCAGGCCGGCGGGCCCATGGACCGGGAGTCCCTGCGACACGCCCTGCGCACCCGCAATCACTCTCTCGGCCTCGCCCTGGTCCGACTTCGCTCACAGGAACTCATCGAACGCTGCGTCGGCGGCTTCCGCCTCCAAGACCGTTCCCGAATTCCCGTTCCCCACCATGCAGAGGATCCGGAACGGAATGGTCCCGAGGCTCGTACCCCGCCGGCCGCTCCCTCCGCCTCGCCCCCGCGGGAGGATAGGGCAACGGTGGCGACCGACCCGAGCGCCCCGGGCGACTCGCGGGGAATGGGGGGCCGGGACCTCTTCCCGGCCCCCTCTCTCCTCCTCACCCCATTCCCGAGGGAGCAGAAGCGCTAAACGCCCTCCGTGTCTTCCCGCCCTGACAGAGCTACCCCACGCACACCGCCAGCTGACCCGTGCGCGGGCTCATGCGCGGATTCCTGCGTTTTCTCGTGCGCGGCAACATGGCCCCGGCCCAACGGCCTGGAGCATCTCGTGCAGCTCGTCCACTTCCCGGTACCAGCCCCGGGGACGCATCCCGCTACTTCCCCTCGTCCCCGTCCCCGCCTGTAGCCGCCTTGAACGGCAGCACCTTCAGGATCGCCTCCCGCTTGTCGTTGGAGTCCACCCCGGCGTAGCGGGCGGTCATCTCCTCACTTGTCATCCGCTTCCT
>VGYL01000913.1 GCA_016872975.1 Planctomycetota bacterium | reverse complement strand
CTCGGCACGGAAGGCAAGGCCAGGATGGCCTCGGGACGCAAGGGCGGGACGCCCTCGCCACGTACCACCCAGGTCGAGCGAGACGCGCCGAAAGAGCGCCTGATGATCGGCCACGTGCGCCTCGCGTATCTGCCGCGGCGTCTTGTCGGCCGCCCGTTTCAGGACCTCGGCGCAGCGCGCCGCCGGGTCGGCCGAGAGGTCCTGGTAGTCTTTGACGCTCGTGGCAAGCGCGAGCACGAGCGTGGCCGCATTGGCGCCGGTGACGGTGATTTGCCGGTCCTCGACGGTGGCCTTGCCGCCGCGGACGATCACCCGGCACCGTCCCTCGAACCTCACCGCGCCGGGGACCACGCCGTAGTCCCCGCGCGCCTTGTAGTCGCGGGCCCGACCGCGGATCGCCAGGGTGTCGGCGGCCACCGCCTGCGTTTGGACGTCCTGATTGGGGCTGGTGAGTGTCGCCGTGAAATCGAGGGCGCCGGCCTCGTCACATTGCAGCCGGACCACGATCACCTGGTCCGGGTGGCTGGCAAAGGCCTGCCGGGTGTAGGTGACGCCGTTGACTCGGTAGGTCGTCGTGACGATGGCGGTATCCAGATCCAGCTCCCGGCGGTACGCCTCCACCTTGTCGTGGCCCGGGAACGTCAGCCGCAGGTCGCCGAAGGGCTGGTACGGCATTTGTCCCAGCGGCACCGACATGAAGTGCGCCATCGCCAACTGCTCCGCTTCCTTCTGCTTGCCCTCGAAGAGCAACCGGCGGATCTGCGGCAGGTACTGAGCCGCGCCGTCACGCGCGTAGTCGTGGGGCCCGCCGCACCACAGGGAGTCCTCGTTGAGCTGATAGCGGTCCTCGGCCGTGCCGTCGAAGACCATCGCCCCCAGCCGGCCGTTGCCGATCGGCAGCGCCGCCGTCCACGCCTGGGCCGGCTCCAGGTACCAGAGTTTCAGGTCCGACTGGGCGTCGCCCCGATTCGGGATCGAGAAGATCAGACTTACGGCACAAATGGATGGCAGGATCAGGTTTCTCATAGCCAAGCTCCGAGACAAATCCAAAGAACGAGATTCCAAGAACCAAGCCGCGAAAGCGGAGAGATCAATCCCAAACGCGGCCCCGGGCGGAAGCGCCAAATTCCAAATCTCAAACAAATTCAAAAGGGAAGAAAATCCCAAATTCAAAACCGGCCGAGCCCGGCATGAGCGTTTCGGTCATTGGAATTTTGGATTTTGGCTTTGTTTGGGATTTGGGATTTGGTGCTTGGAATTTCCGCCTCCGGCGGTTCCTCCTGGAAGACCCGGCGCTCGCGCGCGTCGAAGAACACTCTCTTGTCTATCCGGACCTGCCTGGGGGAGATCCCGATCAATCGCAGCGGATTGTAGAAAAGCATCTGGCTCAATTCGTTCAGGCCCGCAATACCCAGCCCGACCAGATGATTGGCGCAGGCGAGGATCGTGGCGGAAGACCCGGCCATGTAGCCGGTCGCCGGGTTGAAGAGCTTGCCGTCCTCCTGGAGGCGGACGCGGGCCCCCATCGACCAGTACTCGCCCGGCGGCAGTCCGGCCAACGAGGTGGCGTCGCTGATCACGATGCCGCGTCCGACGCCCTTGGCTCGGATGAATATCTTGAGCAGCGCGGGCGGCAGATGGTGGCCGTCGGCGATGATCGTGGCGGCGAGGTCGTCATTGGCCAGGCCAGCCCAGACGGGGTTCTGATGCCGGGACAGCAGGGCCGGCACGCCGTTGCCCAGATGCGTGAGGGCCTTGGCGCCCGACTTGACCAGCCTCTGGAGGTCCTGCTCGTTGGCCATGTGGTGTCCCAGAGCCACCGCGACGCCCCGGCTGCTCGCGTAACGGGCCAGCTCCTCGGCGCCGTCCTGGTCCGCGGCAATGGTGATGAGCCGGACCGTGCCGCCGGACAGGTCGATGAGCTTCTGGAGGTAAGCAACATCAGGCCGGCGGACCCACGCGGCGTTGTGGGCCCCGCGCGCGCCATCCTCGGTGGAGATGAACGGCCCTTCGAGATGGAGGCCCAGCACGCGTCCCTGGAATTCCTCTTGATGGAGCGCCCACGCGAGGATGGGCAAGTTGCGCTCATAAATCTCGTCCGGACTGGTGATCACGGTCGGCAGAAAGGCTGTCGTGCCCGCGTCGAGCAACTGGCGGCACGCCCGGGCGCAACTGTCTTCCGTGAGACTGTCGCCCGAGAAGTCCACATCCTTGTAGCCGTTGATCTGCAAATCGACGAGGCCCGGAAGAACCAGAGGACGGACGACGGACGACGGACGACCGGGAAGATCGGTACTCTGTCCTCTGTCTTCTGCGTTCCATCCTCCGTCCTCGGTCATCTGCCCTCCATTCTTGGTCTGCTCCATCGGGACGTCGTCCTTTCACCCCACACCTGGTGCTCATATCGCGCGTCATCCTACCGGAGCACCCGTCCCGCGTCAATTCCGCTTGTCTCTACGCCGGGCGATCCCCTACCATTGAGGCACGATCGTGGATGACGGTGCGGTCCCGCCTCAGGCCAGCTTCCACGCCCGGGCGAAGGCTTTGAAGCTGCGGTCGTAAGTTTTTTCCGCATCGGGCGGGAAACAGCAGCCCGGAAGCTGCCGGGAGGCCAGGTGATAGCTCAGGCACTCGCAGCAGAGGCCCTTGTTGTCGCACCCGGGGTACGAACAGGTGCAGTTCTTCAGGTTCTTCGTTTTCTGGCATTCCATAGGCTCTGATCTCCTCTTGAAAATCCGGCACCAGGATGGAGCGAGGGATTGTACTCGAAGCCGACGAGGGATGCAAACCGCGTCGCCGACGCGATGAACCAACCGCGGAAGGGGCCGTAATAAGCACGTGGGGTGATTTTGCCCGGGAGGCGGAGGGAATCGACGTTGCCGTTAAACCCTATTAAGGAGATGGGTCATGGATGCACACGTCAGGAAGGCATTTCGCGTCGGCCTTGTTGCGATCGTCGGCGCCGTCGCTCTGTCATTCATTGGGTGCCAGCCGTCGGACCGGATGGCGGTCAGCCCGACCAATCCGATGTGTCCGGTCTGCGCCCAGGCGGCCCAGGCGCGGCACCTCGCCGACCTGAACGTTACCCAGGTCGTTTGCCCGGTATGCGGAGATGTTGAGCAGGTGGATCCGCAGTTCCTCGA
>VGYL01000912.1 GCA_016872975.1 Planctomycetota bacterium | reverse complement strand
GTCCGCCGATTCCACTCCAGCTTGGCCAGCTCGATCCCCTGTTTCGTCCAGATCGTGTCGATGTGCGTGTGGGCCAGGTACGTCAACCCGAGATTCGACCAGATCGCCTCCGGCACGTCCACCACCACGTAGCTGTTCGGGTCCCAGGGCGTGAACACGCTGAGCTTCGTCTCCCGCTGCGGATCGACCGCCCCTTCCAGGAACCCCATCCGCGGATGCCGCCCCCCCGGATACGGCAGAATCAGCACTGGCGTGCGGTCCTTTCTCGTGGATTCCTTACCCCGTGCAATATGGAACCTCTTTTGGGCCACGATAATCTCCCCCTGGGTCAATCCGGTTACGGCACGCACCTCGTCGGCCGTGAACCGGTGATGGGAGATCATGTTCCGCAACCAGTACTCCAGCTCCGTATCGTTGTCTGGCCGCCGTATGTTTCTGTATCCATCCGGTTTCGAGTTCGGACTTTCACCCGCTCCGACAAGCCCAACCACTGTGCCGGCGAGACACCCCGCAAGCACCACGAACCAGGAGACCGGGGTACGGCTCATTTCTTTCCCTCCGAAAAGACCTTTCGCAGAAGAGTAATCAGTGTCCGCGGCTCGAAGTAGCGTTCGCCGAGGCGGAGACGCACGGTCTTGGGGTCGGGGATGCGCAGTTCGCCGCGGATGTCGGCGAAGAGGGTCTTGGCGGTCGTGGCGAGGGCATCTTGCCCGCGCTTCTTCGTGGCATCGGCATCCTGCCGATGATTCATGGGCTGGAAGCCCATGCCACTTTCGCGGGCATCGTGCCCGCGATTCAAGGGCGGGACGCCCTCGCCACGAGACCTGAAAGAGAAGATCAACTCGCCGGTGGGGGCCCGGCCCCAGGTGGCGTACCCGGTCGCCGGCGGCTGCACGGCGATGCTGCGGATGTCGTGCTTCGAGGCGGCGATCCGCAGTTCGCCCATGTCCAGGAGCAGTTTCACTTCTTCGGGCAGCGGGCCGTAGACGTCGGTCAATTCCGCTTCGATCTGCTGGAGGTCCGCGGGGGTTCGGGCGACCGCGATCTTGCGGTAGGCGTCCATGCGGTGGCGGTCGATGGGGATGTAGTTCTTGGGGATGTAGGTGGGCGCGCCGAGGTCGATCGTGGTGGTCGGCAGCGGCTCCACCTTCTCGTGCTTCATCTCGTGGACCGCGTTGGCCAGCATCTCGCAGTACATCTGGTAGCCGACCATCTGGATGTGGCCGGACTGCTCGGGGCCGAGGATGTTGCCCGCGCCGCGGATTTCCAGGTCGCGCAGGGCGATGCGAAAGCCCGCGCCCAGGTGCGAGTATTCCTCGATGGCCTTGAGCCGCTTGGCGGCGATGGGCGAGATCGGGCGGGAGTTGGGCAGGAGCATGTAGGCGTAGGCCCGGTGCTTGTAGCGTCCCACCCGGCCGCGCAGTTGGTGCAGCTCCGCCAGGCCGAAGCGGTCGGCGTCGTTGATGAAGATCGTGTTGGCGTTGGGGATGTCCAGGCCCGACTCGATGATCGTCGTGCACACCAGCACATCGATCCGGCCGAGGACGAACTTGATCATGGCGTCTTCGAGCTCGCGCTTGCTCATCTGGCCGTGGGCGATGCCGATCCGGGCGTCCTTGGCCAACTGCTGGATCTCCCAGGCCTTCTTCTCGATGGATTGGACGCGATTGTGCAGGAAGAAGACCTGGCCCTGGCGGTTCAGCTCGCGGTAGATGGCCTTGCGGATCATGTCCTGGTTGTAAGCCGTGACCTGCGTCACGATGCTGCGGCGGTCCAGCGGCGCGGTCGCCAGCGAGCTGATGTCGCGCAGACCCAGGAGGGCCATATGCAGCGTACGGGGGATCGGCGTGGCGGTCATCGTGAGGATGTCCACGTTGACCCGCATCTTCTTGAGCCGCTCCTTGTGCTCGACGCCGAACCGCTGCTCCTCGTCGATGATCAGCAGGCCCAGGTCCTTGAAGGCCACGTCGCCGCTGAGGAGCCGGTGCGTGCCGATCAGGATGTCCACGTGGCCCGCGCGGGCGCGTTCAAGGATATCCCTGGCCTGCTTGCCGGTCCTGAACCGGTTGAGGACCTCGACCGTCACGGGGAAATCGGCGAAGCGCTCGGCGAAGGTGCGGCCGTGCTGGACGGAGAGGACTGTCGTGGGCACGAGCACGGCGACCTGCCGGCCGCTCTCGACCGCCTTGAACGCCGCCCGCATGGCCAGCTCGGTCTTGCCATAGCCGACATCGCCGCACAGGAGCCGATCCATGGCGATGGGCTCCTGCATGTCGGCCTTGATCTCCCGCACCGCGTTGATCTGGTCGGGCGTTTCCTGATAAGGGAACGATTCTTCGAACTCGATCTGCCAGTTGGAATCCTCGTCGTAGGCGATGCCGCCGATGGCCTGGCGCTGGGCCTGGACTTCGAGCAGCTCGGCCGCCAGGTCCCGGACGGACTGGGCCACCTTCTCCTTCTGCTTCTGCCAGCGTTTGGAGCCGACTTTGCTGAGCGTGGGCCGCTTGGGGCTGGTGCCGATGTACTTCTGCACCAGGGCGATATTCTGGACCGCGACCTGGACCTTGACGTTGTCGGCATACTCGATCGTGAGATATTCCGCCTTGCCGCCCTTCTCTTCCAGAGTCTCCGTACCCAGGAACTTGCCGATGCCATAGGAGGCGTGGACGACGTACTCCCCCGGCTGCAGGTCGGCCAGGCTGTCCACCGGCGCGGTCGCCCGGGCCGGCCGCTCGCGCCGCCGCAGGGCATATTGCCCGAACAGCTCGTGGTGGCTGACGATGATGGTGTTCAGCGATTCGACGACGAATCCCTGGTGCACGTAGCCCAGCGGAAGCTGGAAATGGCGGGGCACCTCGCCCGCGATCTCCTTGACGATTTCGGTGACCCGCTGCACCTCGGCGGGGCTTTCGCAATAGAGAAAGACCTTGCGGCCTTCTTTCGTGCGCTGGATCAGCTCTTCCAGGGCGGCCTTGTGCCCGGCCCACAACGAAGTGGCCTTGCGCTCGAATTGCTGGATGCTCTTGACCTCGAGATGGTAGGGTGTGCTGTGCACACCTTCTCCCTGGGCCGATTCGGTGCGCTCGCCGCTATCCCCGGGCACGGTGTGCACAGCACCCCCTACGGCGAACCGAGAGATATGCA
>VGYL01000911.1 GCA_016872975.1 Planctomycetota bacterium | reverse complement strand
TGTCTGGCGGAGCAGTACCTCGATACTGCGATCGACTATGAGTCGCTGGCGAAAGCCGGCTCGATCATGGGCTCCGGCGGCATGATCGTCATCGACGAAGACTCATGCATGGTGGACGTCGCACGCTTCTTCCTGGAATTCACCCAGGATGAATCCTGCGGCAAGTGCACGCCGTGCCGCGAAGGCACCAAGCGCATGCTCGAGATCCTGACGCGGATCACCGAGGGCAAGGGCCGGCCCGGCGACATCGAGAAGCTCGAACGTTTGGGCGGCATGATCCGCAAGGCCTCGCTCTGCGGCCTCGGGCAGTCGGCCCCGAACCCGGTGCTGAGCACGATCAAGAACTTCCGCGAGGAGTACGAAGAGCACATCCACGACAAGAGGTGCCGGTCCAAGGTCTGCAAGAGCCTGGTCTCCTACGAGATCGTCGAGACGTGCATCGGCTGCGGCGCCTGTCGGCGCGTGTGTCCGGTGGGAGCGATCTCCGGCAGTGCCAAGAGCCGGCACACCATCGACCAGGCCAAGTGCGTCCGCTGCGGCCTGTGCTTCAACACCTGCAAATTCGAGGCGATTGCCAAAGCATGAAAGGACCGCGAACCAGCATGTCATTGCGAGCGCAGCGTGGCAATCTACCATCCCAGGGATTGAGATTGCTTCGTCGCTGCGCTCCTCGCAATGACATAACGTTGGGTGGCATCCGTCGCTGAAGTCTGAGGAGCAACATGGATAACAATAAGAAGATCACGATCACGATCAACGACAGGCAATACAAGGTCGATTCCGGCCAGACGATCATGCAGGCCGCCGACACGTGCGGCTACCGCATTCCGCGGCTGTGCTATCATCCGAAGCTGTCCGCAGAGGGCGCGTGCCGGGTTTGCATCGTGCAGGTCGAAGGGATGAAGAACTTCGTGGCCTCGTGCTGCTACCCGGTGGCCGACGGCATGAAGATCTACACGAACACCAAAGAGGTCCGCCAGGCCCGGCGCGATATCGTCGAGCTGCTGGTGGACAACCACCCGGAAGACTGCCACACCTGCGAGCGCGACGGCAACTGCGAGCTCCAGCGGCTCGTCTACGCGATGGGCATCCGCCACCGGCATTTCACCGGGGAGCGCAAGCACTATGAGAAGGACCTATCCTCCGCCAGCGTGATCCGCGACCCGGACAAGTGCATTCTCTGCGGGCGCTGCGTCCGCATGTGCTCCGAGATTCAGGGCGTCCACTGCCTGGGCCAGGCCTATCGCGGGTTCAACACGGTCGTCATGCCGGCCTACAACATGCCGTTCGCCGAGAGCGTCTGCAGCGGCTGCGGCCAGTGCATCAACGTCTGCCCGACGGCCGCCTTCGTCGAGAAGAACCATACGCAGGAACTGTTCGAGAACCTCAACGACAGAGGTCTGGTCAAGGTCGCGCAGTTTGCGCCCTCGGTGCGGGCCGCCATCGGCGAGGCCTTCGGTTTGCCGGCCGGGCGGAACATGGAAGGCCAGCTCATCGCCGCGCTGCGAAGGCTGGGATTCGACTACGTCTTCGACACCCAGTTCGCCGCCGACCTGACGATCATGGAAGAGGGCAGCGAGTTCCTCGAACGCGTCCAGGGCAACGGGCCGTTGCCGTTGATCACCTCCTGCTCCAGCGCCTGGATGAAATACGTCGAGCAGTTCTACCCGGACATGGTGGACAACATTTCGACGGCCAAGTCGCCCATGTCGATGGCCTCGTCCATGTTCAAGACCTACTGGGCCGAGAAGATGAAGCTCGACCCGAAACGGATCTTCAGCGTCGCGACCATGTGCTGCACGGCCAAGAAATTCGAGGCGGCCCGCCCCGAGTTGGAGGTGCACGGCATGCGGACGACGGATATCGTCGTGACGACCCGCGAGATGGCGTGGATGATCAAGTCGGCCGGCATCGATTTCGTGAACATCCATCCGGAGAAGCCGGACGCCCCGCTGGGCCTGTCCTCCGGCGCCGGCGCCATCTTCGGCGTCACCGGCGGCGTCATGGAGGCGGCCGTCCGCACCGCGTACGAGCTCTACACCGGCGAAACCCTGATCGACATCGAGATGGCCGACATCCGCGGTTTCAAGGACGGCAAAGAGCTGCGGCTCGCCGTCGCCCACGGCCTGGGCAACGCCCACAAGGTCATGGAGATGGTCCGCCAGGACCGCCAGCGCTTCCACTTCATCGAGATCATGGGCTGCCCCGGCGGCTGCATCGGCGGCGGCGGCCAGCCCTACGCCACGGCCAACTCCATCCCGCTCGATGAGGAGGCGCTCAGGCAGCGGGCCCAGGCCCTCTACGACCTGGACCGGTCCAAGACCATTCGCCGCAGCCACGACAACCCGGACGTCCAGCGGCTCTACCGCGAGTACCTGGGCCGGCCGCTCAGCGAGAAGGCGCATGAGCTGCTCCATACACACTACAAGGCCAAGACGCCGCGCGGCATCGTCTCGCCGAGTCTGAAGGTGGTCTGAGGGCTCTCAGAAGAGGTGATTCAGGTGACAATTGTGAAAGAGAAGAAACCGGCCGCCGAGTGCCGCGGCTGGATGAAAGAGAGAATTAGGCCCGAGCAGGTCGAAAAGTACCTCGATCGGGGCCGGTCATTCCTTGACGACGCGGCCATCGAGCGGGCCTTGGCGGCCGATGGGAATCCCGACCCGAACCGGGTCCGGGAGATCCTGGCCAAGTCGCTGGCCCTCGAGACGCTGACGCCGGACGAGACGGCGTGCCTGCTTCACGTTGAAGATCCGGCGCTGCTGGCCGAGATGCGGCAGACCGCCGCGGCGGTCAAGGTCAAGGTCTACGACAATCGCATCGTGACGTTCGCGCCGCTGTATTTGAGCAATCTGTGCGTCAACGACTGCCTGTACTGTGGCTTCCGGTGCAGCAATACCGAGGCGAGCCGGCGCATCCTGTCGCTCGACGAGGTCCGGCGCGAGGTGGAGGTCCTGGCCGGGCAGATCGGGCACAAGCGCCTGATCGTCGTCTACGGCGAGCACCCGCAGTCCGGCCTCGACTACATGACTGCGACGCTGCGGGCCATTGCAGAGGTCAAGGTCAAGACGCGGCGGGGCTGGGGCCAGATCCGCCGCTGCAACGTCAATGCCGCTCCCATGCCGATCGAGGAGCTGCGGGTCCTCAA
>VGYL01000910.1 GCA_016872975.1 Planctomycetota bacterium | reverse complement strand
TGACGAGCAGGGTCAGCCCGTCGAGCATCCAGAGCCGGTCCTCGTGCGGGTCCATTCCGAGTGCATGACGGGCGATCTGTTCCATTCGCAGCGGTGCGAGTGCGGCTACCAGCTCATCACCGCCATGACGATGATCGAACAGGCCGGCAAGGGCGCCCTGATCTACCTCCGCCAGGAAGGGCGGGGGATCGGCCTGTCCAACAAGCTGCGGGCCTACAAGCTCCAGGAGCAGGGGTTCGACACGGTGGACGCCAACCTCAAGCTGGGCTTCACCGCCGACCGCCGGGATTATGGGATCGGGGCGCAGATCTGTCGGGACCTGGGCCTGCGGACGGTCCGAATCCTCACCAACAACCCCAAGAAGGTCAGCCGCCTGGAGGTCTACGGCATCAAGGTGGTCGAGCAAATCCCCCTGCGGGCCACGCCCTGCGAGCACAACGTCGACTATCTGCGGACCAAGAAGCATCGCCTCGGACACATGTTGGATGAGGACCTGTGATGGAACATTGGAATCATGGAATATGGAAAGGTTGGAATATGGGAATATTGGAATACTGGAATATTGGGTGGCGCGAGGCGCCCTCTTTCCCCATCATTCCATTACTCCGTTATGCCATCATTCCAATCTGTCTGCTGCTCCTGGCGGGTTGCGGTCAGTCGCAGGGGAATGTCCCGGTGCCCCCGACGCCGGCGGCCGGCAGCGAAAAGGTACCTCCGAAGGCGCAGGATGACACCGCGGCCGATCCGGCAGCGGAAATCACGCCTCCGGCGGAGCCTCGCGCCCCGGTCAGCTCCGCGGCCGAACGCCCCGGGCAACTGGCGGCCGGCTTTGGGCCGGTCAAGATCGGCGTTCTTCCCTTGACCGAGCTGGCGCGCCCGTCCGGCGGGAGCCAACGCGCCAGGCTGCATATCTTCGTCGCCATGCTGGATGCGTTCGGGTCCCCCGTGAAGGCCCCGGGGGTTCTGCGGTTCGAATTGTACGAATACGTCCCGCGCTCCGCCCAGTTGAAAGGGCAACGGCTGGCCCTCTGGCCGGATATCGACCTGACCGCCCCGGCGGAGAACCACCGGTACTGGCGGGACTTTCTGCGGGCCTACGAGTTCGAGCTGGACGCCCAAACCGGCCGCGACAAGACGTACATTCTGGCCGTCACCTCCCTGTCGCCCGACGGCAAGCGCCTCTCCGGCGAGTACACCCTCAAACCCGGCCAGTAGGGACCCCTCGGGGTGGGTGTCGCCTCGAACGATCGCAGGAAGAAGGTGTCTTTTCGGCAAGCCTGAACAATCTGTGAATTTGTGATGGTGGTTGTCGGGTCGCCGACGGGGGATCAACGGGACTGAGGAGCGGCCAACCGTTGCAGCGTCTGTTGGTAGTTCCAGGGCATCCAATCGGCCGGATGGGTCGCGAGCTCGTTCGGATGCTCGAGCAGTTGGGTCAGGTAGTCGAAGGGATTGACGTTGTTCAACTCGCAGGTGTGGATCAGGCTCATGAACAGATCGCCCACCCGGGCCCCATGGTCCGTCTTGTAGAAGTAGGCATTCTTGCGGTCCGGGAGCTCGGCCGCCGTCGTGGCGTACGCCGGATTCAGCAAGGCCAGGATCTTCATGCGGGTATCGTCATTGTGGAAGACTTGGCCTTGCGCCGCCTGCCGGATCAGTTCTGCCCCCGCGGGCTCGATCCGGTCGCCACTCTCTTCGACGATGTCCCATTGGGTCGCGGCCGGCAAAGGAATGCCCAGATCCCCTTGCAGCCGCTCCAGACGATTGAACGGCATCCCCGTCCCATACTTCAGTAGCGCGATCATGCCGGCCGAAGCGGCGTCATATTTTTCCGGTCCGACCTCCGGTGGCGGCGTGGCCGTGAAGATCTCACCGCACAGATGGCACCGCAATTTCTGCAACTCGTACACGGTGGCCCCCACGGGTGCTTGGCCCTGGAGGCGGACCAGCCGGGCCGGAGCGACACTCTCGTAGACCGTGCCCTTTCGCTTTCTCCGGGGGCTCGGCGTCTTGACGCTGGTTCTCGCCCTTGCCCGCGGGGCTTTCCGAACCAGCCTCGTCCAGGATGTTCTGGACCACCTTACGGGTACTTTCCGCGGTGGCCCCAAAGAGCAGTTGCTTGAGCTTCTGAATCGAGACGTGCTTCTTCTCCAACTCCGTCGTCAAGAACAGCAGCGTCTCGACCACCGCATGGAGCTTGATGTATTCCGCCTCGCTCATCGGCGCGGTCTTGGCCCGCGTCAGGATCGCCTCCAACTCGCCGGCGTCCAGCTCCAGGGGCTCGGTCGGACCGGCCGCCACGGGCGAGGTTGCCTGGAAATGCCCCCTCCGGCCGGCTCTTCTGATCTTTCGCAGGTTACTCATGGTCCGCTTCCTACGGGATTGCCACCAGGGCTCCTTCTTATGCATACCGTAGGAAGCCGGGAGAGGTTCGGGCGGCCGTTCCCCAGAACTGCGCCAACCGTGAGGTTCCTTCACGAGCCCGGACGGATCGGTCGCCAAGCCGGGGCGCCGGGCGCTGTCGTCGGATCGCCGGCGGACAGGAGCACCCCCAGTTGATGGGCCTCCAAAGCCTGGGCCGTCTCGGCCCCTTGAGGCCACCAGCAGAACCGGCTTGTCGAAAGCCGCTTCTGGCATAACCAAAAACCCTGCCCATCATAAACAAGGATCTTGATCGCCCGGCGGCGGCGGTTGGCAAAGACGAACACACAGCCACTGAACGGGTCCTGCCGGAGCACCGCCCGACAGACGGCGGCCAAACCGTCAATGCCTTTGCGAAAATCCGCCGGTTCGACCGCCACCAGGACCCGCATGTGCGGCGTCACCTGGATCATGGCTGAGCGCTCCGCCACCGCGCGGCGAACAGCGCCAGATCGGCCATCGTGGCGCCCGGCACGTGCATCCGCAGCATGCCGCCGCGGCCGTCGTCCAGTTCGATGGTACAGCTCAGACCCGCGCCGATCCGGCGGCCGGGTAGAAGCTCCACGAACGCCGGACCCGCCGGCGGCGACAGCGAGGTGGCACCGGCTCTCTCCAGATGCTGGCGAAGTGAAACGTACTCCAGCCCCAGCGTACGGGCGGTGCGGTTGACCCCGTGCACCCGGGCCAGGTCGACGGCTTTCGCCCAGAACTCGCGGGGCAGACGC
>VGYL01000909.1 GCA_016872975.1 Planctomycetota bacterium | reverse complement strand
TGTCCTCTTCCATTGCCGGACGGGGAGGTTGCTTCGTCGCTTCGCTCCTCTAAAGAAACTGGCGGCTTGGGTGCCATGTCTACGGCTTTGCGTAGACATGGGGGCCCCCAACGCGATGCATCGCGTTTGGAGGCCCCGTGCCAAACCGGGGCGAAAAACATGCCTACGAGGCGTAGGCATGGCACCCTGGATCCGGTGGGTTTCTTTCCGACACCCGCCGCGCAGCGACTTCGCGACTCGCAATGACCTTCTCCGCACTTCCAACTTCAAACCTGCAACTTGAAACTTGTCTTATACGTCACACGCCTTGACGGCCTGGATCAGCGACTCGATCGGGTCGCGCAGGGGCGAGTACTCGTGGGCGACGTAGCCCTGGTAGCCCGTCTCGACGATGGCCCGCATGACCGCGGGATAATAGATCTCCTGGTTCTCGTCCAGCTCGTGCCGGCCCGGGTTGCCGGCGGTATGGAAATGGCCGATCCACTGGATGTTCTTCTTGATCGTGGCGATCAGGTCGCCTTCCATGATCTGCATGTGGTAGATGTCGAACAGCATCTTGAACCGCGGCGAGTTCACCCGTTGGCACAACTCGAAGGCCCAGGGATAGTTATCGCACATGTAGCCGGGATGATTCACCTTGCTGTTGAGCATCTCCATGCAGATGGTCACGCCGAGGTCCTCGGCGATCTTGACCGCTTCTTTGAGGATGGCCTGGCAGTTGTCCATGCCTTCGGCGTCGCCGGCATCGGCCCGGTCGCCCGCCATGCAGATCACGTTGGGCCACTGGTACTCGGCGGCCGCCTTGATATTATCCCTGAAGGCCTCCATGAACTTGGGGTGCATCGACTTATCGTTGAGGCCCTTCTTGATGGACCCCGCCCCGGGCACCATGGTCGCCACGAGGCCGTACTGCTTCAGCACAGGCCACTCCGCCGGCCCGACGAGGTCGCGGCCCACCAGTCCCATCTCGACCAGCAGCTTGGCCGTCTGCTCGCGGTCGAGTTTGGCCCTGCTCAGACACCCGCCGCAGATCGATTGCTTGATCCGCCCGTTCTTCACGATCTTCCCCACCGATCCGGGCTGGAGCCCCGTGGCGCGGGCCTCCTGCTCGCGATCCGAGGACTTCTCGCGCTTGCCACGACCCTGCTGCCCCTGCCCCATGCCGGGCACCGTCGCCGCCCCGACGACCGCCGCCGCTCCCGCCAGCACGTCGCGACGCGTCCACCGTCCTCGATCCGATTCCTGTTGCGTGTGAGCCATCTCATGCCCCTTTCCGAAAGCCAGGTTCTGTTGCGTTTCATGACATTGGCCCCATGCTATCATCGCCACCCTTGGGATTCAAGTGTCGTGCCAATCCGGCCCCGAGGGTGTATGACCGTTCCGGCACGCCTCCGGGGCCAAGGAAAAGGGAACATCCTGCTTTTTCCCTTGCCGGAAGCCGAAGCAGAATGTCGCAAAGGCCCCCTATCCATTCTATCCGGGCGGCCATACCAGGATGCAGGTCCTATGGCAATTGCGGAGACCCGGGGCCCAGCTCCTGGAGCAGCGTGACGGCAAGGTCGATCATGGTTTCGCCGCCGCCGGGGGCGATGCGGGAGTTGACGGTCTCGTAGCTGCCTTCCGTGAAGGCTTGGCGCGTCGGGATGTACGCGGGATCGTCCTGGCAGAGCTCGATCACCAGCGTCACCGGGAACGGACTGGCCTTCTTGAGGGCCAGACCGTGCTCCACGAAGACCTCGCCCGGCAGCCCGACCACCGCGACGTCGTCGCTGAGTCGGAACACCTGCACTTCCAGCGGCATCGTCGCGCCGCCGCGGGCCCGGACGTCCATGATTTTGTACGCCTTGACCTGATCGAGAAAGGACAGATCGGGCGTGTCAATCTTGTCCATGTCCCTCTTCGCCTGCTCGATCTCGGCGGCCGTGAACTGCTGCATGGGCACTTCGACCATCGCCCGCTTGACCGCGAGGCGGGGCCGGGCGATCGCCTTCGCGTGGGTCAGACCGGCGGCGACGGTGCGACCCAGAGTCGCACCGATCGTCTCGGACGTGCGGATCTCCTGCGTCGTGACGTCGTAATGGTTGATGTCGCCGCAGGTGCCGGTGCCGAACAGGAGGGTGAAATCCCGGCCGAATTGCGCGCGGAGAGTCCGCTCCGCGAAGTAGGGGTAATCCGCCGCGTAGAGCGTGCCCTCGGTGGTGTCCAGGTGCAGGGCGAAATTCACGAGGCTCGCGAAGAGTCGGTCGGCGTTGTCATCACCGAAGAAGATCACGCCGACACCGGGATCGATGGGCCCGGCCGGTCGGATGATATCCGGATTCAGCAGGCCGGGATTGAAGCGGACGGTGCCGTCCTTCATGTGGAAGCGGCGGTTGAAGGACAGGCCCTGCTGCGGCGTGACGCCCGCGAGGGCCTGCACCGGCCGGACCGTGGCGTCGGCCTCCTCGATCGCCTTGACGATCCCCGCGACCAGGTCCGACGGATAGTCGCCTTGTTCACGGGGGTCCGCGCCGTACCGGGCGACCGCCTTCTCGTGCAGATGGTCCCGCAGGGCATCGAAGTATAACGGCCCGGTATGGCAGTGCGTGCCGGCCAGCAGAAGGTGGTCCTTCGGAATCCCGAGGTCCCGCTCCACCTGCGCGCGGGCCCGCCGCGAGACCTCGGCCGACAGCCCGATGAGATCGCAGAAGACCATGGCAGCCCGGGTCCCGCCCTGCCGCAGGACGAGGGCCTTGGCGTGGAGCGGATTGAGAACGCCCGTGCTCAGACGCTCGTTGAAATAGCCGCACATGCGGTAGCCGATGGGCGGCGTGATGTCGGCCACCGCCACCCCCGCGTGCAGTTGCTCTGCGGTTGCAGACATGCTCCTGGCCTCTCTTCAACAAAACCCGACCCGGCGAACGCGCAGAGAACAATCCGAAGCTGCCGAAATCCGAAATTCGAAATCCGAAATTCGAAACAAACTCCAAACGGAAGAAAACTCAAAATTCAAAACGGGCAGAGCCCGGTCGGTGATTTTACCCTAACGTTGCATAAAAATCGGCGGGTCAGGCCTTTGCTGGGATTCGGCCGAGGATGCGCAACAGGCGAGTCTTGACCCAGGTGTTGGCACTGAGGGTCAGGGTCAGGAGGCCCTGGGGCCGGCT
>VGYL01000908.1 GCA_016872975.1 Planctomycetota bacterium | reverse complement strand
GCATGGAAGTACGCTGTGTGTTGGCCCAGAAAAAGTAGAACGATGGAGGCACGACGATATAGTCAGCAACGAGAGCGAGTGCCTTGAGGTAGACAATCTGCGAAGCTGCGGACTTTGTGACAAGCCGCAGGCCTTCAGGACGCGGCAGGCTGCTACTATCTATGCCAGCATAGTATACTGTTATATGGCCTTCCAGAAACCGTAGTGTGTCTTCAAGCACCATCTTTGCTTATGTGACCCAACAATGATTGTGCAGTCTGTATAAGGCGGGAACCACAGACTACTTCTTTCCGTATGAAAAATTCCCGCCTTTTCTCTCATTCCTGCATAACCTCTTTCTTGCCAAGCGGTTGTAGACCCCGCGCATGCGCCATGGGCGGTCGGCTTGGTCCTTCTGTCTCATGCATTTGCACCATCCGCGGCTCCCTTATATATGCTGGGGAGGGTACCACCATTTATCGGACAGGTCAATGGTGTGGTTGCGGAAAAAGAATGGCTGATCCAGTTCTGGGCGCACTTCTTGCGGCCCGGCGGGGGCGCGGGGGATATGTGCCGCCGACCGGGGTGGGTCATGGGCCGGCGGGCAGGTCGGGGAAGGCGGCGGCGACGGCCTGGTTGATCAGCTTGCCGTCGGTCATGTTGATGGCGGCGGCGTGGCCGGCGTCGAGAGCGGTGAAGGCTTCGACGCCCAGGGAAGCGAGCTTGCGGACGTGGGGGAGCGTCGCGTTGCACAGCGCCACGCTCGACGTACGACTGACGGCGCCGGGGATGTTCGTCACGCCGTAATGCACGACACCATCCACGACGTAGACCGGGTCGCTGTGTGTCGTGGGCCGGGAGGTCTCCATGCAGCCGCCCTGGTCGATCGAGACGTCCACGATGACGCTGCCGGGCTTCATCCTGCTCACGAGCGCCCGGGTCACGAGGACGGGGGCCCGCCCGCCGGGGATCAGGACCGCCCCGATCACCAGATCGGCGCGAATCACGTAATCCTCGACGCTGTGCGGGTCGCAGAAGATCGTGTTGACGTTGGCGGGCATCACCTCGCTGAGGTAGCGCAGGCGGTCGAGGCTGATGTCCATGATGGTGACGTTGGCGGCCAATCCGGCGGCCATGCGTGCGGCGTTGGTGCCGACGACCCCACCGCCGAGGACGACGACGTTGGCCGGGGCGACGCCCGGGACGCCGCCGAGCAGGAGCCCGCGGCCCCCCGCCGGCCGTTCGAGGCACTTGGCCCCCTCCTGGATAGACATGCGACCGGCGATCTCGCTCATGGGCGTCAGCAGGGGCAGCCGGCCCTGCGCGTCTTCGAGCGTCTCATAGGCCACGGCGGTGATCCCCGACTTGAGGCAGTCGGCGGTCAGTTCGTGCGAGGCCGCGAAATGGAAATAGCAGAAAACGATCCGGCCCGCGCGGAGCTTGGCGATCTCCGCAGGCTGGGGCTCTTTGACCTTGACGATCAGCTCAGACCGGGCGTAGATCTCCTCGGCCGTCGCCACGATCTCGGCGCCAACGGCGGTATACTCCCGATCCTCGAACCCGCTGCCGAGGCCCGCCTCCCGCTCGATGAGCACGATATGGCCGTCACGGACCAGCAGATTCGCCCCTACGGGGAGCATGCCGACACGGTATTCGTCTCTCTTGATTTCCTTCGGTACGCCAATGATCATGGGAGCCTCGAATGTGATTGCTGATTACTGATTCTTGGTTTGCGCGGGATCGCGGGACGACGCGAATCGTCACTCCTTGATCCCCAGATCGTCCTTGGTGAGAATCGACTCGAACGTATAGCCGGCGCCGGTGATGTTTTCACGGGCCCCCTGCTTGCGGTCGATGACGCAGACGATCTTCTTGACCGTGGCGCCGGCGTCGGTGATGACCTTCGCGGCTTCCAGGACCTGGCCGCCGGTGGTGGCGATGTCCTCGACGAGCAGGACCACGTCGCCCGCCTTCAGCGTACCTTCGACGAGCTTGCCCGTGCCGTAATCCTTCTTGCTGTTGCGGACGATGATCCAGTCCTTGCCGGTCTCCATCGCCACGGCCGCGGCCAGCGCCACCCCGCCCAGCTCCGCCCCGGCGATCAGGGTGACATCGTCCGTCAGGTGCTTGGCAAACTCCTGACCGAGAGACCGGAGGATATCGGGCTTGGTCTCGAACAGGTACTTGTCGAGATAATACTTGCTCCGTTTGCCGCTGCGGAGGATGAAGTCACCCTCCAGGTAGGCTGTCTCTTTGATCCGCCTGATGAGTTCTTGCCTTGTCATATCTCCTGTCCTTTCCGGAAAATCCGAAACTCGAATCTCGAAATCCGAAACAAGCTCCAATGCTCCAAACGGAAGAAAATTCAAAACGGGCCCGCGATCGGCGCCAGCGTTTCGGTCATTCGAGTTTTGGGTTTTGAATTTGTTTCGGATTTCGAGATTCGAATTTCGGATTTTGGCCGCTGGTTGTCACACCTTGAGTTCCACTTTTCGCCCCAGTTCCTTCTGGTATCTTTTGCGGATCGGGGCCACGATGGTCTTGAGGAACTCATCGACCTGCTGCGGGGCCCGGCCGACATACGCCGCGGGGTCCAGGATCTCGGCGAAATCGACTTTGGCGAAGTCAATATCCGTCTGCAGGCGGGCGATCAGGTCGTTGGGCCGGCCGAAGCGTTTGACCTCGGCGGCGGCGGCCTGCGCGTGCAGGCGGATCTTCTCGTGCAGTTCCTGGCGGTTGCCGCCGGCTTTGACGGCCGCCATCAGGATGTTCTCGCTCGCCATGAAGGGCAGTTCCGCGGCGACGTGGGACTCGATCACTTTCGGATAGACCACCAGGCCGTCGAAGACGTTCAGGAGGATTTGCAGGATGCCGTCGACCGCCAGGAAGGCCTCCGGGATCACGACCCGCCGGTTGGAGGAGTCGTCCAAGGTCCGCTCGAACCACTGCTCGGAGGCGGTCATCCCGGGACTGGTCGCGAGGCTCAGGACCAGCCGGGCCAGGCCGGTCACCCGCTCGCAGCGCATCGGGTTGCGCTTGTACGGCATCGCGGACGAGCCGACCTGGTGCTTCTCGAACGGCTCTTCCATCTCCTTGAGATTCGCCAGCAGCCGCAGGTCGTTGCAGACTTTGTGGGCCGACTGGGCAACCGAGGCGAGCACGTTGACGACCAG
>VGYL01000907.1 GCA_016872975.1 Planctomycetota bacterium | reverse complement strand
CGATGGCGACGCGATCCTGGTCCGCGTCCGTCCTCGCGGGCCCGCCTGCCACACGGGTGAGCGGACCTGCTTCTTCCGGCGCGCGGATCCGGACGGCCGGGTCGAGAAGATCGAGGGCTGAGCGAGGATCCGCGCCGCGGCGCGTGTCGCCGAATCTGCCAGGACGCTATGCCTCGCGTGGCCGCCGGGACCAGGGCGTGCCCGCGATTACCAGCCGAAACGAGTGCGAGCGGTCTTCGAGATAAGACATCGACGTGCTTCCTGCGACCATTCTTGCAGTCACGAGCGTCATGGCTTGACAACCGGCGAACTTCTGCTTGGCTGAATCCACGGGCTTTCCCAGGGAGCATCCCCACGCCATGACGTTGCCCTTGTTGCGGACCGCCTTCTGTTGTGGGGATGGGATCGCGCTAGAAACGGGGATTTCGTGAGTGGCGACATCGAACCCTGGATACTCGAGTCTCCTCGTGAGCCGGCCAATAGCAGAGGACTTCGCCGCAGCGATTTGTGCCCCGATAGGCCGGTCGATCCTTGGTTGACGGAAGCGATCTCCGCGGCAGCTACGCCTTCCGCGGATGAATGGTCGGTTATCTTGTCGTGGGTGTAGTGGCGGCTGTCTTCGCGCTTGCGAAGCAGTACGATTCCCATTCCGTTCCCACGTGGGCCTATAGGGGGGAACGGGAAGGAGGGCGGGGGCGCTGCCCCCGCGCCCCCCGGGATTTTCGTTTCCCTTGAGGCTCGGCCTCTGGGCAGCCTTCGCAGTCCGGCCGATCGGGATAGTCAGCGAGGGGAAGGCGGGCAGGCCGAAGCGACGCCGTCGGGTCCTCCTCCGGCCGGGCGGCCAAAGAGAAAGGGCCCTGGCTTGCTCCAGGGCCCTTCCGGACAGGTCACTCTACCTGCCCATCGGCGTCGCCTACCGCCTGGTGGTTACGACGTTGCTTCCCAGCAGAGCGTCGGTATCGCTCAGGCGGCGTTCTGAATGTCGTCGTGAGGAGACGCGCCGCGGAGCTGAAACCCGGATCGCGTCTTCTCGATGCGGCCCTCGTGGATCAGCCGTGCCAGCAGTTCCCCGACCGTCTGGTTGCGGGCCTCGAGCTGTTGTCGGATCGCCTCGCGCGTGAGCGGCCCTCGGTCGCGCAGAAGCTCGATGATTCGCTCGCTCAAGTCGGGTTCCCGGGGGGCGGCATCTTCAATGGCCAGGTGGGTCTTGTCGTCGTCCGCGACAAGGGTCAGATGCATGGGGTCCGGCGAGACCGCGCAGCGGTGTTCGACCACTAATTCCAGCCCTTTCCGGCGTCGCAGGTACAGGTTCGTGTCGCCCCACGCCCTGATCTCCGAGCTTCCTCGTAGGTCGAGTCCCGGATCGCCCATGCCCCCCTTCCTGGCGTGATGGACGACCGTGATGGCCACTTCGTACTTGCGCTCGAGTTGCCGGAGGAAGGCGAGCATCCGGGCGATCTCCGTCGCCGAATTCAGATCTCCTGACATGGGCGCCCAGAATGCCCAGAATCAGCCGTTCCGGCGCGTTCCGCGATTCAGGGTGCGGACAATAATGTGTCCGCCGTTTTCTGAGCGGCGGCGCATGACTATACACATTCGCTGATGGTTATGTCGCTTGCATGTGACAAGATAACGAGGCAACGATAGATGCCACTATTGCAAGAGTGGTGTACGTTCTCGGTCTGGAGACGACCTCGCGACCATCCAGAGCGGCATGTTATCATGGTGCGTGGTTGCGCATGACGGTTGTTCCACACTGGCCAACCAATACCGATTAACGTGGTGGATGATTGGGCGCCCTGACGAGGTGCGAGGGGAAGTGGTTTCTGTCGTGAAGGCGTCTTGCGAATGCGCAGGGAGGCCCTCGCCTTGGCAGCGAACACTGGCGCGTGGCTGCGGACGTTAATATGTCCGCTTTCATAACGCGCGGCGTCGTATCTACTGTTCCTACAATGATCTATGGCAGATAGGGCACCCGGCTGAAATGCCCCGGAACTGCGGACCAAAACCTGGCCGCTTTTCTTGCATCTGGCGGTCAGAGCTGCGAGAATCCGCAGGCGAGATGACAGGGAAGCAGTCGGACTCAGAGGCAGCATTTGTCCAGGGAGAGCTTCTCTCGGTTGAGGCTCCTAAGGATGGGACGGTTGTAGTCAGCCACCGCGTCACCATGCGTACCGTCCAGGGTTTCCGGGTAGTTTCCTTGGATGGCCAGATCTTCCAGAACTACCCCGTTGTTGATCGCCCGGCCGAGGCGTACCTGATGGCGACTCTTGTGAATCTGGGGTACGCGGATCAAAACGACGTTGCAAGAGCCTTCGGGTACTCGGTGCGCACTCTGCGCCGTTTTCAGCAACGCCTGGCAAGCGGTGGTTTACTCGCGCTTGCAAGAGATCCAGGAAGACCGATTGGCGGTCGGACGAAGGATCCAGCGCACCGCTTTCGCGATCAAGCGATCCTGCGTCTGAAGGGAGAAGGAGCAACGAACCGCAGCATCGCGCGTCAGTTGGGCATCGACGAGAAGGCGATTCGGAGACGGCTGCAACAGCTCGGGTGGCGTCCACCTGAGGAGCAACTCGTCTTGTTTGAGGATGAGGCCATCCCTGGGTCACCATCGGAAGTCGGTCCGTCCAATTCCAATGGATCACGGGGGGAACCAGACGTACCTCCTCAGACGAATGAAGACGATGGGACATGCGCGCCCGCGACATGTGACCCGAACCCTCTCGATCGATCGTTCGACCGGCTGCTCGCAGCCTCCGGACTTCTGGATGATGCAAGCCCGCTGTTCGCAACGGCCGCAGACCTCCCTCGGGCAGGGGTTCTCGTTGCTGTCCCACCACTCGTCGCCAGTGGGCTGCTTCCAATCGCAACCAAGATCTACGGGAGCATCGGGCCCGCATTCTACGGTCTGCGGACGACGATCGTCGCCTTCGTCCTCTTTTCTCTTTTGCGTATAAACCGGCCTGAGGCCTTGAAGGAGCACGCACCGTGTGATCTCGGCCGAATCCTCGGCCTTGACCGGGCGCCTGAGGTTAAGACCGTGCGGAGGAAACTGGCGCGTCTCGCGAGCATAGGGCGGGCAACAGAGTTGGGGCGGGAGCTGGCACAGCAGCGGGTGGCCGTGCGGGGACGGATGCTAGGGTTCCTCTACGT
>VGYL01000906.1 GCA_016872975.1 Planctomycetota bacterium | reverse complement strand
CACTTGGCTGCACACTGCGCCTGTGACGAGCGAGTGCTATGTCGCCCGCCAGGTCAGTAGCGCTGGAGCAGGTCGAGCATCCGGCGGTCGAGCTTGTGGCCGCGGAAGTCCTCGTAGGGCACATCGGTTCGCCCGCTGTTCAGCACACCGAACGACCCGCGGAAGTTCCACAGGGCCCAGCCGAGTCCGGCTCGCTGCCAATTCTTCAGGCAATCCTCCATCCAGCGCAGGGTCACGTCGTGGGGCGTCCGGTTGTGCGAGCCCCATTCGCCCACCATCGTGCCCACGCCGGCCTCTTTGAGTTGGACCCAGGGCACGACGTATTTGTCCCACAGCCACTGGCGGTCGATGGCGGTATCGCTTTGGAAGGCGCCCGCCGGGTGGGAGGGGTCGAAGAACAGGGTCCGGTTGGGCTCGCCCCAGCGGGGGTTCACCCGCAGGGAGAACACGCGGCCGTCCGCCAGTTGCAGGCCGATCTCCGTGATCGTCAGCCAGTCGCCGGCCGTGTTGTCCAAGCGAATCTGCCGTCGGCAGAGCGGGATGGGAATGGCGAACTCCTGGTCGTAGATGTTCTGGTACGTGTTCCATTCCGGCCGGTAGACGACCTGCTTCCAGGGGCCGTCTCCCGGGCCGGGCTTGAAGTCCTGGCTCCAGATGACTCCCTCCCGATCCCGCGAGATTTCCAGCCGGCTGGCGGACGAGACCGTCCCGACGCGGACGCGGAACGTGAACGGCTCCGGCAGGTCCGCCTGGAGAATCACGGGCGACTGCATGTCCTTCTTGACGGGCCCGTACAGATAGCCGGCGCAGCCGAGCGGCTCGGGCCAGACCGGCACCGCCCACTGGTCCGAGCCCGAGACCCAACTGGCTTTGTAGTGCGTCAACGCGAAAGGCTGATAGCCGCGTGTGGCTTGGGCGATGGCCAGCGGGACCAGCTCCCAGGAGGGCTTCACGCCGTAATCGAGCCCGTCCGCGATGATCAGCCGCTCGGGGTCTTCCGCCCGGATCGCTTTGACCAGAAGGCTCACCACGTGGGCATGGACATCCGGGGCCACGCCGGCCGGCTCATTGAGCAGGTTGAAGCTCAGGTGCCGGTTGGGGATGCCTTTGTAGCGTTTGGCGAAATGCGTCCAGTGCAGGGCGCAGACCTTCTGGGTGAGGGGATCGGTCCACAGGCTGGTCGGCTCGGGCGGATTGGCCACCGTGTACCCCGGCGCCCGGTGGAAGTTGAGACACACGTGCACGCCGTAACGGCGGCCGTACGCGATGGCCCCATCCACCCATTGCAGGGCCGTCTCGTTGAATTTGCCCCAGTCCCCATCCCGAATCCAGATGCGGTAGTCCATCGGCAGCCGCACGAAGTTGAACCCCCACTCCGAGATGAGCCGGAAGTCCTCCTCCTTGAACGGCCCCGTGTTACTGCCCTTGTAGAACATCTCCAGCAGATTGAACCCCCGCCACCGCGGCAGCGCCTGCGCCGTCGCCTCCGGCTGCGCCAACGCCACGCCCTGGACCATCCCCCAGACCAGCACGGCGATCCACGTACGTCTCATTCTCATGTCCCCCTTACTCCGAAAAGGCGCCGGTCGAGTTGTGGCGTCATCTCATACCACACGCCATCATCGATCATCTTGGTCTGTCCAAAACCCCATGATCTGGTACGGGTGCACCAGTATTCCCCGACGTGCCGCCTTCTTCTTGCCGCCGGCCGCACGCTTTGTCAGACGTTGTGTCGAGCGCGAGAGAGCAAGGAGCGATCTCAACGCTTCATTCACGGTTGCCGAATCACCGAAGACCTTGGCCACATCCGGTTCCAGGATGACCACGTTGGCTCCTTCGTCCAACAGCCGCCTATGATACTTGCCCCGGATCGCCTTCGAATAGTCAAGATCATGAGTGACAGTATGACCCTGTTTCATGGTTGGAGCACACCTCCGGACGTTTCAGTGCTCTTTGATGATTCCCCGATCATCCAGGAATTCCACCGGCTCTTTGTTCTTCCCATGCTCCCACATGAGGGCATAGAACCAAATGCCGCTCTCACCGATCCAAAAGTCGGCGGGCGTGAAACACATCTTCGAGCCGGGAGGCTTCTTGCGACTCTCCGGTGTGTACTCTGCGGGCCAGCCGAAGACCTCACCCTGCCAGTGTTTCCCAGCGGTCTGAAGACGATTGACAAACGCCTGCACTCTCCTCCGGTCCGGAATGACTATAGGCATACGACCCCTTCCGAATCTACCGTATGTCGTACTGTTCAACGGCCTTGTGCAGTATAAGGACTATTGCTCCGGTTGTAGGTGAGACCATGCTGCATCCTCTTCCGGTCGGTTCCAGTCCCGTGCCAGCGCCGGCTCGCTCAGGCGAGCGGTCTCGCCGCCCAAGTCGGCGGGAGGTTCCTCCAGAATCGTCACGAGTACCCTCTTGCCGGCGGGGAGTTGAATTGGCTCGCGCAACTGGATTCTGCCCTGCTCATCGGTAATTGCTTCGAGTGTCTGGATCATCTTCACCTCGAGCCTGATCTTATACTTCCCGACAAACGCGCAGCGACCTGATGCTACGCACGTTGGTCCATGGTCCACTCCAAGAGGATAGCACGCTGAGGCGATTAATGCAACGGAATCGGCAGAGCGGCAGGGTGGAACCTACTCCTCCGGCTCGGCGGCGGTGGCGGAGCGGTCTTTGGTGATTTCGGCGAGCAGGGTGGTCGCGTAGCAGCCGGCGTCGAGCTCGAAGCGGAATTCCAGGTAGGGGCCGAAGTTGTCTTGGCCGCAAGACATACTCGCGTTGCGCGGTTGGAACCGCAGGGGGCGGCGGCCGCCGCGGGCGCCGAGGTGCTTCATCTGGCGGAAGTCCTGCTCGTTGAGGCTCTCGCCGTCGAGGATGGGATTTTCGATTTCGCCGGCGGGGCCGGTGAGCTTGGTGGTGCGTCCGCCGAGCAGGGGGCCGGTGGCGCTGATCTCGAAGCGGTCGCAGCGCGGTTGCTCGACCTCGGGCTGCTCGACCCGGAAGCAGGCGCCGTTGACGTGCAGGTAGGCCATATCGCCCAGGAGCAGCTTGTCAATATCCGGCATGCGGGCAACGAGGACGCGGTTGAAGAGATACGATTGGTAAGCGGAGACAAAGAGGCCCTTGAGGTGCTTATCCACAGTGTAA
>VGYL01000905.1 GCA_016872975.1 Planctomycetota bacterium | reverse complement strand
ATCTCGGAACGGTGAGATTTCTGGAAATACGACCTCTCGATGGTCATGCGGATCTTCTGCTCGACCCGGCGCGTGGGCTGAATCCGGAACGAGGCGCTGACCATGCGGACCTTCGCGCCGTCAAATGTGGTAGCGTAGATATGCTTGCCATTGCGGTCGTCCTCGGGTGCGTAGAACCGAAGGTCGGTGACCTTCGCCGGCGGCTCCTGCGTCCGGCCGGCGGGGGTTGCAGGGGGCCTGTGCCGGGCAACGTCCGCGATGTTATCGAGAGCCAACACGCCCAGGGTATGGGTGAACAGCACGTAGAGCGTGCCGCCGCGCAGGTCGATCTGGTGACCGCAGCAGCCGAGGAAATCCCAGGGCCCCTCGTCGGTGGCTACGCCCACCGCGGTTTCGGTGGCGTAGAACAGCCCCGCGTCCGGCAGCCAGGCGAGGTCGGTGACGTCATCGGTGGGGTGGACGATCAGCTCGGGCTTCGTCCGGCCCGGCCGGCCGATGCGGGCGATCACCCGCCCGAACGAGACGAAGGTGAGGGTGCCGTCGCCGGTCACGGCCCGGATCGGCTCGGGGCACTCGAAGATCTTGCGGAACCGGCGCAGGGTCCTCTTGGCGCCGCCGGACGTCGATTCCGGCTGCAGGAGGTGGACCTCATAGTTGCCTTCGGGACCGGCGCCGGCCACGTAGAGGCAGTCGCCCGCGCCGGCGTAGAGCCGGCACCCGGACAGGGGCAGGCTCACCGCCGGTTGGAAGGGCAGAACCGCCTGGCCCTCCTGCACCACGGGCTTGTCGGTCAGGCCCACGAAGCCCAGGTCGCGGTCGGTTTGAAAGAGCAGCGCGCCGTTGTCCAGGCAGGCGAAGTCTGAGAATCGGTGCGAGAGAGAGAAACGGTACCGCCCGACGGGATTGAGCACGAGGTTCTGTCCGGGCACCGCCAGCCACGGCTGCCCGGACGCATCCACGGCAAAGCGAAGGTCCCGCCACGGCGCGTCCAGGACCTGCTGCTCGTCCAGCGGCGGGCAGACCCAGCCCACCTTGATCTTGGCGGCGGCGGGAAGGACCAGCTTGACGCCCGGCAGCGCCTCGGATTCCGGCGTCCCGGTGGTCCCTGCGCCGACGGTGGCGAGGACTGCCGCCAAGAGCAGGCCGGCGCGCCACGACATGTCAATTCTGCGGACCATAGGAAATGAACTCCATGGCAGCTTTCTGCCCGACATTGAGACCGTCTTTGAACGTGCGCCAGAACTCCTGGACATCGAAATCCACACCCACGACCTTCATGGCATCGACCATGAACTTGGACTGGGCCTGGTAGGCGAGATTGGCGTACTGCCGTCCGCCCTCCACCGCGAGCAGCAACAGGAGGGCAGGGAATAGTAGAGGCGATTTCAGCAGGTTCATACAGCACATCCTTTTCCTGGGATGAACACCCCCGCCCATGGCAGGCGGCCAAGATGAAACATCGGCACACGGACCGCTGAGACTTATGTCGGCTGGATCCCTTCGTGTCAATCAAAATCCGTAGGCAGGGCCCGGTTGCGGTAGTGCTCGAACAGGCGGGCGATCTGGAAGGGGAGCGTCCGCGAGATCGACAGCGGCGGCAGGGGGTCTTCCGCGAAGAAGTCCACCCCGGTGGTCTCGTAGCTCTCCGTGGCGGCGCCGCTGGTGATCTCGCAGAGGAAGAAGAGCTTGTAGAGGTGAAAGGGCATCGGCGGCAGGTGCGGGTGCTTGCTGCGGTCGTACACTGCGGCCAGCTTGACCACGCGGACCTCGAACCCGGACTCCTCGAAGACCTCGCGGGCGACCGCCTCGGAAGGGGACTGGCACGGGTCGGCCCAGCCGCCCGGCAGCGTCCAGCCGCCGTCGATCTTCTCCCGGACCAGCAGAATCTTGTCGTCCCGAAAGACCGCGCCGCGGACATCCACCTTGGGCGTGGCGTAGCCCTGCTCCCGCGCGAATAGATCGAGGAAGGTCCTGGTTTCCAACTGGAAGCCGGCGGCCATCATCTCCGACGCAACCTGCCGGATCTGGTTGTACCGGTCGATCTCATACTCATTGTCGGAGTAGGTCAAGCCGTCCTGCGCCAGAGCGGCCAGCCGCTTCGCCCACGTCAGCCAATTCGGTTCCACTGGATTCCTTCCCGGTGCAGCACCCATGTTACCGCAGGCACTCCCGCGGCCTTATTAAAGTGACAGAAATCAGGCCGCCTGGCAACGGGATATTGCGGCCGAAACCTGAGATGGGTATTTTGATGTCCCGGCTATCATGGCGGGCGGAACCGGAGAGCCGAAAGATGCCTTGGAAAGGGAGAATCATGAAGGACAAGTGGTTGAGTGCGGCCCTCGTCTTGATGACGCTGGGCGTCGGCGGATGTGTGGTGATTGACGCGAAGACCGAAGAACCCTGTCCGTTGTCGGAGCCGGACGAGGTGACCATCCGCGAGATCGAGGCGGTGGGCAAGCTGACCTTCGACAACGACCGGTGCCGCGGCTACAAGAACATCGCCGAACGGCCCGGTCTGGGCGACCGGGCCCAGGTCCACCTCGTCGAGGCCGCGTTCAAACGCCTGACGTTCGAGAACGCCAAGGTGGATGTGCTGCTGACGCTGGTGCACAATCCGTGCTTCAGTCCCGCCGCCAAGGCGGCCCTCCTGGACCGCCTGGACCGGCTCACCTTCGAGAGCAACAAGCGCACGATCCTGGAGGCGCTCAACAAGAAGACTTGAGAGCAATACACGTGTACGTCGCAGACACGGTTCCGCGCGAGGCGAAGGCGGTCCTGGGGCGACAGGGCATCTGCATGTGCCCCATCCCCTTGGTGACGAGTGTTTGGAGCTCCGCCTTTGGGCGGGTCAAGTAGTCCGACCTTCCTTTCTTCTCTCGCGTTTGGACATGGAGCCGGCTGCGCCGCAAGACTGTCAGACGCACCTGAAGGCGGAACTCCAAACGGGACGTCCATGCTCACATGCAATTGCCCTGCCCGGGGCGACGGCGCATTTGACAGACCGAGACCGAGGTGGTAACATATCCGGTTGAGTTGGTGGTTCTGATTTCTGTGGGCGAAGGGATGACCATGAGAAGAAATCTGTTGCTGGCGGCCCTGGCTTTGCTGGCGTTTGGGATGAGTGGGTGCATCATCATCGATGCGGCCAAGGTCC
>VGYL01000904.1 GCA_016872975.1 Planctomycetota bacterium | reverse complement strand
GTAGTCGGCCTTCCGGATCACCCCGGATCGCATCGGCGGATCGCTCTTCCATGGCACGCCATCCTCTATCTCCGGATCGGGATTGCGCGGATCCAGCAGCTTTCGCGTCGGGAGACGATCCGCCGACACGTGGCCGACGTATTCAATGTTGACGCTCAGATCCCCGGGTAGGGACATGTCATAGAGCGGGCGTCCTCCGTCTCTGGCTCTATCCTCGAACGCCGTGCACTCCACCGCGATAGGGTACCCGGCCTTAGGCTTCCTGTTCTCGAGCACATATTTTACCGGAACCACATCGTAGGCATCCGCCTCCAAGGGCGCCTCGTACCTCAAGGTCAGATCCCCCATCTCCAGCATCCCTGTCTTTTTCGGAACGCCTTTGAATTTCTCGAGCAGCCCTTTCTTCTGCGCATCGCGGGAAAGCGGATTGTAGATGATCCCGCCATCCTCGTGGATTGCGTATTCTCCATTGTTGAGGGGCTGACTGCCTGCCGCGGCTCGGATGAAGGTAACGCCCGCAATGGCGGCAAGGACGGCGAACTCTGTGCCTGAACAACGCATAAGGACTCTCCAACTGAATCCCCGATCGGCCGCGGCCGGGGTCAAGACCGCAGCCGAGGTCAACCCTTGAGGGTGTGTTGCCCAAATGTAGCCGCAGGCTTCATGCCTGCGCGATTGGGACGGTCGCGCCTCATCCGTCATGTCTGGGCGTTGTGGGGCGATGGTCGGTGTTCGAGGCGGGCGATTGCCCCGGCGCTCGCTCCCCGTCGGAGGGATGTTCACTTGCGCTTTTCCACGCTCCCGAGCGCGGCCTTCGGCAGGTCGTTTTCGATGAAGGCGCGGTCGAACAAGTGGATGATCTCGCCCAAGGGTTGATCCGAAGGATTCTCCGTGCTGACGACCAGGTCCAGCCGTCCGTCGCCGTTCCAGTCCGCGGCATCCACGGACCCGGCATGTCGAAAGACGAACAAATCCTCGCCGCCCACCTGGAATCGCCCGCGGGCTTTGAAGACAGGTTTGGCGGGGGTTCCGACATTCTCGTAGTAGAAGACGTGCCACAACGTGCCGTTGATCAGATCGAGGTCGCCGTCGTGATCCCAATCCACGAGGAGGCTGTGATTGTCGCCGTTGTTGTTCTGCCCACCGTGCCAACCGGTCACGGGTTGATTGTCTTCCAGCAGGAGCGGTCGGCGGGAATCCAGTTCGAGAACCGTCGGGTCCGGCTGCCTGGCGGCGGGACGATACGCGTAGAACGTGTTGTCTTGATCCGAGGTCACGACGATGTCCGTGGTTCCATCGGAGTCAATATCGCCGATGGAAATCTTGGAGCGCCATGAGAACTCATGCGGGTTGCCTTGATAGCGCACTTCTCGGCCTTTGGCCAAGAACGGGTTCGTGCGAGTCCCGGTGTTCTCAAAATACACGGTCTGCCATCGTTGACTGGTCACGAACAGGTCGAGGTCCCCGTCGCCGTCAAAATCGCCCACCGTGGGGTTCAGCCAACTGTGCTTCGCCTCGCCCATGCCCTGAGGACCTCGATCAACGGGCGGATCGGCCTGCAGATCAAGCCAGTTCGGCATGTAGATGTCCTGGCCGCCAGCGGCGAGATTGACGCCGGGTTCAAACGCGGGATTCAGGTTTGTCCCCTTGTTGAAGAACACCTGCACGTGACTTGCCATGCCGCGAACAAGATCGAGCGTCCCGTCTCCATTCCAATCCACAGACGTGGCCCAGTGGCCGAGCATTTCGGGATGAATCTGACGCGCCTGACCGCGCGAAACCAACCGGGGGTGGCTCCAAGCATGAGGCAGCCGAGTTCCGGCGGGCGTTGCGCTGCGAACGGGACGCTGAGCCGTTCCGCCGGTCTGTCGGTTGGCATTCTCAAAGAACTCCCCGCCGGCGATGAGATCAAAGACGCCATCGTCATTCCAGTCCACGATCTGGGGTGAATCGCTAATCTGCAAGATGGGGATGGGCATCATCAACACGGGCTGCTGACGAGTGCCGACGTTCTCGGAGAACATGAGCCACCCACCATCGAGCGGCCGATTAGTGACGTCGTGGAACAACAGGTCGTTGTCCCCGTCGCCGTCCCAGTCCACATGGGCGACGCCGCCGGTCGCATAGGTGGCCGCGTTCAGCGGCAGACCGCGTTCTTCGGCGATCACCTTCGGCGGCGCAAAGACCGGCTTGCCGTTCTTCTCGGTCGAGATATCCTCCAGCAACTCAAAGAACATCAACGGCGCGCCATACGGGATCACTCCCTTTTTGGAATCCACGTTTCTCAGGATGTTCGTATTGAGCCACGACACGACCAAATCCCTGCCGCCATCGCCATTCCAATCCACCGGATTGATCGCCCGGATATAGAAGCTCGGTTTGCGGATCACGCCCGTCGCCTTGCCGCGAAATTCCGACACCGCGTCGAGGGCGGCCAGCACGCGGGGATGCTTGAGAACGTAAAGACCGTTCCGATCACGAGTGCCCGTGTTTTCCCACAACAGCAGATTCTTGCGAGCATCCACCCCGATGAAATCGGCGTGACCATCCGCGTTCCAATCAAGGGGAAACATGTTTTGCGGCAGCAGATCGGTTTGCAGATAGCGACCATCGTCGGCCTTGAGCCGATACCGAGGCGCAAACAGGGGCTGCTGCCGCGAGCCGAGGTTTTTCAGGAAATAGATGCCGTTCCCCATATTCTTTTGCAGCGGACTCCCGTACTCATAGCGCCGATAGGCAAAGCCGATGAGATCGCGCAGACCGTCCCCGTCCCAGTCGAGATGCCAGAACTGACTGTGCAGAGGATGAACGGGCGCCGGGCCGGGTTGCCCGTTGTTGTAGTGGAAGCTGTCGCCGATGCCGATCAGCCCCATGCGAGAGGGCGGCCCGTGCGTGCCGTTGCTCAGCGAGTCAAAGTAGATGTGAAAATGGGTGGCCTTTTCATCGCGCATGCGCCACCAGACGCGCCCTGCGTCGTCGTTGGGGAAATCGCCCGTCAGTTGATGGGGAACCTCGAAGCTCCTGCGCTCGCTGTCAAAGTAAACGGACTGCTTGGCGACCGGATCGCACTGCACAACGCGGATGGAATGCCGATCCAGTCGGCCAGGGATCTGGGCGTCTTTGAATAGCTTGCCAAAGTCAATCTCGACGCCGACCGGACAGT
>VGYL01000903.1 GCA_016872975.1 Planctomycetota bacterium | reverse complement strand
ACGCCAGCCATCCGCGCAGGCAGAGCCGCACGCCGACCATCTCCGCGCGGCGGCCGAAGACATCCTCGCGAGAATGGACCATCTGATCGCCGCGATCAAACAGCAGCGCCTGGACCAGACGGAGACCGAGGGACTCCACCAGGCGAAACGGACCGCCCAGGATTCCAACACGCTGGTCTCGGTGCTGGAGGAGCAATTCCGGGCCATGGAGCTATGGCTGCTGCCCATGACGCAGGGGGACAAAGCCCAAAGGGACCGGGTCATCGATCAACTGAGGGAGCGGTTCGAGCTCATGGTCCGGGGGTACAACCGGCTGATCGAAGTCCTCCGCAACCGCCGGGAGGAAAGGGAAGGGCCCGCACCGGCCTCAGAGCCTCAACCACCCGGCCCGCACCTGAGGAAAGTCCCGCCCAAGCCAAAGCACCGACCGCCCGAGGAAAGTGCCTGAGGGGGTGTGTGAAAAGGATCAATGGCCCGCTCGAAAGCTAAGACCGGGTGGCATCGCCAAGGGCTCTGCCCTTGACGATGGTTCCACGCGAATCCGCGCGACCATCGTCTAGGCCGGAGGCCGGCCTTGGCGATGCCACCCGGCAGAGGCGTTAGCCTTTGAGCGGATCGTTGAAAAGGATGGCAGCGTCAAGCGAAGCTTGGCGATGGCTCGTCGCTTGGGGGGCATCACTCCATATTGCCTGCCTTGTGACGATGCGCCAGGGCCCGGGCCATGTAGTCGTTGAGCAGCTCGATCTCGAATTCCCGGATCATCTCGTCGACCGTGGTTTTCTCGTCCTCGCTGGCGATCAGCACGCACCCCAGGAACCCCGGATCGGTGATCTTGACCTTGGGGCCGTATTTGTTCTTCAAGGCGCGCAGCCGCGACCAGTTGTAGTCCAGGTGCGCCAGGCGGCAATCGAGGTTCACCTCCGCCACCGCATAATCGAAGTAGTTCGTATTGGCGGCGACCACTTCGCCCAGCGGATTGCGGATCTCGCAGGGCAGCCCCGCGATGGCTCCAACGAAGTGGGCCCGGCAGGAGTACGCCCAGTAGGCCTGCATCAGGCCGCCGTGGTACACGGAAGAAAAGACGATCAAATCGGGCCCGGCCTCGACGTACTTGCGGCGCAGCTCCTCGAAATTCAGATCGAAGCAAATTGCGAACGCCACGCGCCCGAAGTCGCAGTCGAAGACCGGGGCCTCGCGCCCGCACAGGATCCCGCTCTCGGTGGTCTCTTCGATGACGACGTGGTTCTTGTTGTAGACGCCGACGACCTGGCCCTGGCGGTCGAGGAGCACGCTGGAGTTGCGCCAGGTTCCATCCTCCATCTCGCGGGTGGCGGAATAGACGAGGTAGCAGCGGTTCTCCGCGGCGACCTGGGCGAAGAAGTCGCGCACCTGGTTCTGCCGCACGCGATAGTAGGCGAGCCGGCGGTCCCGGGAGAGGCCGGCCGGGCGGTCGCACGCTTCCGGCACCACGATCAGATCGGGCCGGTCCGGCAGGACCTGGGCGAACTCCCGGCGCCAATGGGCGATCATCTGCACGACGATCTTCTGCGGGTCTGTTGCTGCATCGACCGACGGAGGCCGTGGTCCCAGGGTCGCGATGCGCACGCGGCCCCTCCGCTTGGCCTGGACCTTCTCTATAGCTGTGCCCTGCGTCGTCCCGTGCGCCGCCTCGGCTTGGATCGATGCACGGGCCGCGGCCGGATCTGCCGCCCGCGCCTGGGTACCGGGACCCCCAGCCGACAGCAGCATTCCCGCGAAGAGTAGGAGCGTCATCCCAGCGTGTACGTCCGACTTTGTCATGGCGGTCCTCCCTATCTGCAGATGAACGGGATCGATAGAAAAAGGGCCCGAGCCATGGAGGCCCGGGCCATGTGGTCACAAAGGGACGGTCGCGGATCAGCCCTTGGCGGGGCTGGTGGCTGGTCCCAGCGGGGCCAGTGCCGCAGCCCCCACGGGCTTCAATTGCGTGGCGACCCCGGCGAGCACCAGGCAGGCAATCCCGGCCGGGATGAACGCCCAGAACCAGGCCTGGTGCGCCCCGGCGGCCCCACCGAGATAGGGACCGACGATCCCGCCGACGCCGTAGGCGAGGAACACATAGGGGTAGTTGACGCCGACGGTCTTGTTGCCGAACAGGTCGGCCGTAGCGGCAGGGAACAGGGCGAAGTTGCCGCCGAAATTGAAGCCGACCATCGCCGCGCCCAGGTACAGACCCCACTCGTTCCCGGCGACGAGGTAGAACCCGATCAACGTCACGCCTTGCAGCGCGCTCATCAGGACGATCGAGTTCTTCCGACCCAGCTTGTCGGAGATCGTTCCCCAGGCGATCCGCCCCAGGGCATTTAGAAGGGCCAGGAACAGCCCCATGGCCGTACCGGTGATAACGATGCACCTGGCGTCGTCAATGCCGTTGGCTTTGAGAGCGTCGAGGCCGAACAGGGCGATCACGCCGATGACCATCAGCCCGGCCATCGCCCCGACGGTGAAGGTCAGGAACAAGATCCAGTACTGCACGGTCCTGACCATCTGGCCGACGGTGAAATTCGCGCCGCCGCTGCTGCCGGCGCCGGCGGCCGGAGGAGTCCAGCCGGCCGGCAGCCATCCTTCCGGCGGATTGACCAGGACCACAGACCCCAGGGCCACGATCGCGGCGAACAGAACGCCATAGAGGATGAACACCTGGTTGGGAGTCCAGCCCATGCCGAAAAGGCCGGTCCAGCCTGGCGTCAGATCCACCGGTCCGAATTTGAAGCCGCTGGTGAGCTTGACCCAGATCAGCGCGCCGAAGCCGAAGCCGGCGACGGCCAGGCCCGTGATCATCCCTTTCTTGTCGGGGAACCATTTGACCAGCGCGGCAATGGGGCAGACGTACCCTAGACCGATCCCGGCGCCGCCGAGGAGTCCGACCCCGACCAGAATCCCGGCAAAGCTGCTTCCGGCCAGACCGGCCACCACGTATCCCAGCCCCAGAACGAGGCCGCCGACGAGGGCCACCAAGCGCGGCCCGGCCGTCTTCTGCCAGCGGCCGGCGACCAGGGCCATCACGACCGCAAAGCTGGCCAGGCCGACCGAAAAGATGATCTGCGTTTGAGGTTTCGTGAACTGGTACGGCTCGAGCGTCAGCTTCGTGGTGAACGCCGACCAGGCGTAGATGGCGCCGAGGC
>VGYL01000902.1 GCA_016872975.1 Planctomycetota bacterium | reverse complement strand
GCTGTCGGCGGAAGGGACGCTGTTCGGCGCGTATGAGCTGCTGGAGCAACTGGGGGTGCGGTGGTTCCTGCCGGGAGAGCTGGGACTGGTGGTGCCCGAGGCCAGGACCGTCACGGTGAAAACGCAACGGACGATCGCGGTGCCGTCGTTTCCCGGGCGGCGGTTGCAGGGGATCGGGGCCCCGGAATGGGAGGCGCGCCTGCGCCTGGCGGGACCGCAGTTTCCCTCCGCGCATGGGATTCCCGGATTCGGGGGCCGGCAGGCGGAGCAGCTTTTCCAGGAACATCCGGAGTTCTTCTCGCTGATCGACGGCCAGCGCAAGGTCAGGCAGGTGTGCGTTTCCAACCCCGAGGTGGTCAAGAGAGCGATCGAGGCCACGAAGCAATACTTCCGCAGCAATCCCGGCGCCGAATGGATCGGCATGGGGGCCAACGATGGCCGCGGGTTCTGCGAGTGCGCCAACTGCCGGGCCCTCGACGGCGGCGACTTCGATCCGTTCGGCGATTACGAGTCGATGACGGACCGGCACCTCTGGTTCTTCAACCAGGTGCTCGCGGGGATTCGGGAGGAGTTCCCAGACAAGCGGATTGGCTTCTATGCGTATTCCGTGTACAACCGCCCGCCGGTCAAGGTGCAGCCGGACCGCCGCATCGTGCCGGCGGTCGCCCTGATCACGCTGTGCCGCCGACACGGGATGGACAACCCGATCTGTCCCGAGAAAAGCTACGAGCAGTGGATCATCGGCGCCTGGGGCAAGATCGTGCCCGAGGTGTACTACCGCGGGTATTGGTTCAACCTGGCCGACCCGGGGCTGCCCTTCTTCATGATCCGCCGCATCCGCCAGGAGGTGCCGCTGGGCCACAAGCTGGGCATCGCCGGCTGGCGGACCGAGGCGCCGGCTGAGTGGGCGGGAAGCTGTCCCTCGCGCTACCTGGCCGCCAAGCTGATGTGGGACCATACGGCCGACGTGGACACCTTGCTGCAGGATTTCTACGGGAAGTTCTTCGGCCCCGCGGCGGCGCCGATGCAGCAGTACATCGAGATGATGGACCGCGCGGGGCACGAGGCCGACTATCACACGGGCTGTTCCTGGGACACGGCTCTGGTGTATCCCGCGCGTTTGCGGGCCGCCGCCCGCCGGGCACTGGAGGAGGCGGGCCGGCTGGCGCCCGCGGCTCTGTACGCCAAGCGGGTGTGGATGTACACGCGCTCGCTGGACTATCTCGACGCCTTCGTAACGATGATGGATAGTCGCACCGGCCACGACTACGCGGCGGCCCAAAAGGCGCTGGATACTCTGGAGGCGATCCGCGAGGAGCTGTGGGCCCATGACCCGCCGCTGATGGGCCGAAAAGCGAAGGATTACCTGGATCGCTACTTCAGCACCACGATCCAGCAAGGCCACGCGCGGACGACCGGCGGCAACGAGTTGGTGGCCGGGTTGAAGGATCAGTGGCTGTTCCAGATCGACCCCAAGCAGGTGGGCGAAGCGGTGGGCTGGTGGAAACCGGAGGCCACCGGCGGCAACTGGAGTCCGATCCGGACCTGCACCTCGACCTGGTCGAACCAGGGTCTGCGCTACTACAAGGGTCTGGCCTGGTATCGCCAGACGGTGCGGATTCCCGAAGAGTACGAGGGCAAACGCATCTTCCTGTGGTGCGGGGCGATGGATGAGCTGGCGAAAGTCTGGGTCAACGGCCAAGTCGTGGGGATCAGTCCGCCCCTCACGTTCAAGCCGTTTGAGGTGGACGCGACCGAGGCGGTTGCCGCGGGCCGGGACAATGTGGTGGTGGTGTGCGTCCGCAACGCGCAACTGCACGAGTTGGGGACCGGCGGACTGATGGGGCCGGTCATGTTCTACGCCCCCGCCGCCGGGGCCGACGCCCAGCCGGAAAACCTCAAGCCGCCGGGCAAGACGTTTCCCGAGTATTGATCGAGACACAGAAGGGAGAGGCACGTGAGATTGGCAATGGCGGAATGCCCGTGCGCAGGACCATCGCCAAGGCCTGCCGGCCTTGACGCTGCCACCCGTCTTCGGACTTTGCGTTTGCCCTGCTGCGCTCCCGCGCCGGTCTTTCCTGGGGGCGGGGGAGTCGGTATAATGGAGGACCTTGGCGGAACCAGGTGCGTCGAACGGCGTTGGGCCCGAGGGCCCCGGAGAAAGCTATGACACAGGAGTATTCCCCTTCTGCGAAGGTCTATCCGACCGAGAATCTCGGCAAGTACAGTATCCTGGACATGCTGAAGTACTTCGAGGAGCACGGGGCGATGCGGGTGTCGGACCTGCATATCAAGGTGGGGGCCCCGCCCGCCTACCGGATCGACGGGAATCTGGTGAAGCTCAAAGGCCCGAACGTCACGGCGGAGATCGCCAAGCAACTGATTTTTCCGCTGCTCAAAGAGCACGGCCTACAGAAGCTCCAGACGGAGCACTGCGTCGATGGCTCCTATCGGATGGGCTCGCTGCAGTTTCGCATCAACATCTTCCGGGAAAACGACGGGCTCGCCGCGGCGATCCGGGCGCTGTCGCTCGATGTGCCCCCCATCGAGGACATCGGTTTTCCGAACAACGTCTGGGAGGACATCCTCGATCTCAAGGCCGGACTGGTCCTGCTGACCGGCATCACCGGGGCCGGCAAGTCGACCACGATCGCCTCGCTCATCGGGCGGATCAGCGAGAAGACCGCCTGCCGGATCATTACCGTGGAGGACCCCATCGAGTACATCCTGCCGCAGAAGTACTCGATGATCTCCCAGCGGGAGGTCGGGCGGGATGTCCGCACTTTCCACGACGGGCTCAAGGAGATGATGCGGGAGGACCCGGACGTGATCTTCGTCGGCGAGATGCGCGACGCCGAGACGATCGCCATGACCCTCATGGCGGCCGAGACCGGGCACCTGGTGTTCTCGACCCTGCACACGCGCGATGTCACCGGCTCGATCACCCGCATCCTCGACTACTTCCCCGAAGGCCGCCAGGCGGAGGTCCGCAACCAGCTTTCGCTGGGCCTGGCCTACGTGGTCAGTCAGAAGCTGATTCCCCGCAAGGACGGGCAGGGCCGGATCGTGGCGATGGAGATCCTCAACAACAACTACGCCGTCGCCAACAACATCCGCACCGGCAAGGTCGAGCAGCTTTACTCGCAGCTCCAGACCAAGACGCGT
>VGYL01000901.1 GCA_016872975.1 Planctomycetota bacterium | reverse complement strand
GCACGCCGGCCAGATGGAACGTCGCAAACTCCGACAAGGCCAATGCGAAGCACACGCCGAACGCCAGCAGGATGGCGCGTGACAGAAGCGGAAGTGTGATTCGCCGGAAGATCTGGGGCCCGGTCGCCTCCAGCGAAGCCCCTTCCCAGATCCGGCCGTCGAGGCTCCGCCAGCCTTGGGCCAGCACCAGCGCGGCCAGGGGCCAGTACCAGCCGATGAGCACGCCGGTGGAGGTCACGACACCGACGAGCCGGGCCACATCGGGCCGGGCCGCCAGGATGCGCCCGAGTGATGTCGTCGGGCTCAAGAGCAGCGTCCAGGCGTAGTAGAGCACGTACTGCGGCAGCACCAGCGGCGTCAGGAGCAGCAGCAGGAGCAGGCCGTGATGCGTGCCCGCGGTCCCAAGCAGCCGGCCCGGCAGCCAGCCCAGGACGACCGCTGCCGCGCCGATGAGACCTGCCAGAAGACACGTGCGCGCCAGCGACGCGAACACCGGCCGCACCACCTCGGGCGCGGGCGAGGACGATACCGCGTCCACCGCCAGGGCCGCCAGCGGCAGCGCCATCCCCAATACCCAGAGCGCCAGGCAGACACCTTTCACGAACCTGGTTGGTGCGCGGTCCACACTCACTCCAGAATCTCCCGGGCCGTCGTGATCGCCTCCGCCAGGAAATCCGCCACGCGGGCGTAGTCGATCTTCAGCGGATTCGGTATCGCGTACTGCGGGTACTCCTTTGCGACATTCGCGTGGATGGGGCTGTTGTGCGAATCGCTCTGCACCACCAATCGCTCCAGCTCCTCACTGAGCAGGAAGCGCATCAGGACCCTGGCGTTCCGGGGGTTGGGACCGCCCTTGATCAGGGCCGCGGTGTTGGGGATCGTCAGCACGCCGTGGTCGCCCTGGTCGAGGAAATTCATGGCAACGGGCCAGCCGTTCCGCTGGCCGGCGTAGATATCGTCGGTATCCGTGAAACAGAGGTCTGCCTGGCCGGTCGCGATCATGCGGACCGCCGTGCTGTTGCCGGCGACCAGCCGTACTTCGTTGTCCTTCAGCTTGCGCAGAATCTCTCGCGCGCGCTCGGGTCCATAGTGAGCGAACCAACTCGCGACATCGCCGCCGGTCGTGCCGAACGCCGGCGAGGCCATGACCAGCCGGCCTTTCCATTTCGGATCGAGCACGTCTTCCAGCGATTTGGGCGCCTCCGCCGGCCTGACTCGGCTCGTGTTGTATCCAATCACCCGGCCGCGCAAGGCAAACCCGTACCAGTACCCGTTCGGATCGGCAAACACGGCCGGCCAGTTCGTAGTGACGCCGTCAGGCGTTTCCGTAGCATGGGCGTCCCGCCCATGAGTGGCATGGGCATCCTGCCCATGAATGTCTTCGGTGTCCATGGGCGGGACGCCCATGCTACTCACGGGCAAGATGCCCGTGCTACGGTACGGCGTCAGCAGTCCCTCGCGGGCCAGGCGGATCGTGTGAAAGATCTCGCCCGACCAGAAGACATCGGCCGCCGGCACCGCCGCTTCGGCGCGAATGCGCTGGACAAGCCCGACGGTCTTGCTCGCCTCCGTGTCATATCGGGCCAGGACCTTGATCCCGCTTTGCCTCTCAAACGCCGCGACAATCGGCTCGGCAATCTCCTGATCCACCGAGCAATAGAGCACCACCTGCGGGCGGCCGGAGCGGTCTCGACAGGACAAGCCCGCCAGAAGCAAGACGATCGACAACACAATCGCCGCGCGTCGCGCGAAGTAGAATGTCTCTTGTTCCAACGCAACCACCAATTCTCAAATCATAAATCATACATCATAAATCATAAATCTCTCACGGCTGCTTGCCGCGTTGCTCAAGCTGGCCGAAGTACTTCTTGACCGCGTCCTCGTACTTGCGTGGGATCTGGTTTTCGCTGATCGCCTCGGCGGCATTGGCCCGGCCCGCCTGGACCACCTCGGTGAAGTCCCGCCGGGCCTCGCCTTTGACCTGGGTGTCCTTGAAGTACCAGCTCGCGATCACGGGTCCCTCGCCGGCCTGGTTCCTGGTCCGCGTGGCCTTGGTGCCGGTCTGGCCTTCCGTGTCGCTGTCGCGAGGGCCGAAACCGATACCGGGACCGCCGGTGCCCGCTCCCGCACCCTCGATCTCTCCTTCACGAAACGGCCCCTGGGCTCCCAGCCCGCCGCCCAGTTGACCGATGCACCCGGCGATCCGATCGAGGCCCGCCTGCAGGAGCAGCGCCTGCTGGCGCATGGCTTCGAGGGCGTCCAGTTGCTCCATCGCTTCCGAGAGCTCATCCGCCGAGAGTTCCCCGGACCCTGCCCCGCAGGCGGCCAGCGCCTGGGCCAGGCCGGAGCACTTGCCGGCCGCCATCTGACAGGCCGCCATCTTCTGCATGAGCTGCTCGATCTGCTCCGGCTTGAGGCCCTGCTGCTGCAAGGCCTGGCGCAGTTGCTGCTCGTTCATCTGGGCCAGTTTCTTGTCCAATCCGAGCTTCTCCAATTCCTGCTCCAGCTCGCGCCGGTTCTGGGCCAGCCTCTGCAATTCCTTCGCCAGTTGCTGCAACTGCTCGGCCAGGTCCTTGCGCTGCTGGTCGGACAGCTTGCCCGCGGCCAAGTCCTTCTGCAACTGGCCGAGCAGATTCGCGGCCTGGGCAAGATCACCTTTCGCCAGGGCCATCCGCAGTTGCTGGGAGAACGGATCGGTCGAGCCACGCAGCCGCTGGAGCATCTGCTGCATCATACTGGCGGCGTCGATCCGGGCGTCGCCCTGCATCTGCCTGAGCCTCTCCGAGAGATCGCCCAAAGCCTTGATGGCCTCCCGCTTGAGCTCCTGCGGCTGGCCGGCCTGCGCCAGCCCATCCAGTTTCTTCAACTCTTCCTGCAACGCCGGATCGTCGAGCTGATCCACGACCGCTTTGACCGCGTTCGTCGTCTGTTGAACCTCGGCCTTGGCCTGCTCGACCTGCCTGGCCTGCTGCTGGTGCTGCTGCTCCTTCTTCCGTAGGCCGAGCAGGTCCTTCTGGGGCAAGAGCAGGACCAGGGCGATATACCCATCCTAAATGAGATTTCGGTGTCACGCTGTGATGACCTGGAAGTTCTCGGTCAGTAGACTACGCAGAGCAGTCACATGCTCGTCGATGCCCGCGAAGAACCTCTGGCAGGCGGCCTTGAA
>VGYL01000900.1 GCA_016872975.1 Planctomycetota bacterium | reverse complement strand
GCTGGGGAGCCCCGAGCAGTCCGACCCCGAATCAACCGGCCACAACTACAACGACAACACCGACCTGGTCGAAGCCATCCGCCAAGGCGCCCGCGGCGCTTACTGGGATATCCTCCGCCACCTCCGCGGCGGCCGGCCGTAAGAGGGTGTGTGGGAAGGGTGGCATCGTCAAGGCCGGTAGGCCTTGGCGATGGTCGGGCGCACGGGAAATCCGCCATCGCCAAGCTCCGAAGACTCCGCTTGACGATGCCACCCAGAGAAGCTGGTTCTACGTGGCATGGGCTTCCAGCCCATGGATCATCGGCAGGATGCCGATGCCACGAAACGCCACGGGCAGGATGCCCGTGCCACTCTTCACACACTCTCTAAGAAATCCCATGCCCGCCGTGTGAGATTTCCGTTGGTCCGGCGGGCCGGCTCGGATACAATAGCGGTGCGCGTCCCGCCCCAGCGCGGGGACGCGACACATAGGAGAAACAAGCGACACTGTTCTTTTCCGGGAGTGGGCGCCATGCGAACGAAGAAGGCCTTCACGCTGATCGAGCTGCTCGTCGTCATTTCCATCATCGCCCTGCTGATGGCCGTTCTGATGCCGGCCCTGTTGCGGGCCAAGGAACTGGGCAAGCGGATGACCTGCTGCAGTCACGTCCGGAGCCTGGGGCTGGCCAACGTCCTGTACACCGAAGACGCGGACGGCTGGTACGTGCCCATCATCTACCGCGCCGGGGGCGCCGGCAGCACCACGCAGATCGGCTGGCCTGGCAACCAACTCTTCCGCAAGCTGCTGGGCTACAAGGACAAGCAGGGCCAAGGGGAGAGCAACTGGCACGCCCCCAAGGAGTTTCGCTGCCCGAGCGATCTGGTGGGCAGCCAGGAACGTCCCGATCGGCTCTACACCAACTTCCTCAGCTACGGGGCCAACCTCACGGACTGGTACTATTCGAACTGGTATGCCTTCGGCTATGCCGGCCACAAGAACGTAACCGTCCCCATGCCCGCCTCCGAGCTGTTTTTCACCGAGAGCAACGACTGGTGGCTCTGGTGGAAGGGGGCGAATTATGAGAAAGGCTGGGACGTCCTCGGCCAGGACACCATCATGCCGTACAAGGACGTCGGCTGCGACGGCCCCACCCTCTACCGTCACAGCGAGGGGGTCAATATCGCCTTCTACGACGGCCACGTCGAGTACCGAAAGAAGGACAAGGTCTGGAACGCCGACGAATGGGGCGCTGGCAAACCCGGCATGTGGTCCACCTTCAAGAAATGGCCCCCCACCGAGGCCGAACAGAGGCGACTGCCCCGACCGTAGGGACAGGCCCCCGGGCCTGCCCGGAGACACCGCGAAAGCGGGGAGATCAAATTCCAGGCACCAAAGCCGCGTGGCGCGGACACCGCGCATGCGGAGAGATCAATTCCAAGCACCAAATTCCAAATCCCAAACAAGTTCCAGTATCCGTCTGATCCGTCCGATCGGACGGACTGGACAGATCGGATGCTCCCGCCCCCGGCGGCGTTTGGGATTTGGAATTTGGAATTTGGTGCTTTCGCCCCCGGGGCGGTATCATGGGCGCAGTGTGCGGCGCCGGCTCGTGCCGGCGTTCCGTGGATGCAAGAGGTACCTGGGTCGCCACTTGCAGGGTACTGCGTTTGGCCGCCGCTTTCGGGGAGAACCGCCATGAGACACCTCAGTCGTCGTTTGTTCCTGCACGAATCCCTGCTGGCCGCCGGGGCGGCGACGGTTGGGACATCCCATGTGCTTTCGGCCGCGGAGCCGGACAAGCAAAGCAAGAGCCCCAATGAGAAGTTGAGCGTGGCCGTGATCGGGGTGCGGAGCCGGGGCGGACAGCATGCCCAGGCCTTCGATTCACGCGACGATTGCGTCGTCACCTACATCTGCGACGTGGACACCGCCATCGGCGAGAAGGTCGCCGAGAGGTTCAAGAGCCAGCCCAAGTTCGTCCAGGACCTGCGGCGGATCTTCGACGACAAGTCGGTGGACATCGTCTCCATCGCCACGCCCAACCACTGGCATGCCCTGGCGGCGATCTGGGCGATGCAGGCGGGCAAGGATGTCTACGTGGAAAAGCCGCTCAGTCACAACATCAGCGAAGGCCGGCGGATGGTCCAGGTCGCCCGCAAGTACAACCGCATCTGCCAGGGCGGCACCCAGTACCGCTCTGCCGGCGCCAACCGTGCCGCGGCCCAATACATCCGCGAAGGCAAGCTCGGGCAGATCAAGCTGGCGCACGTCTGCACCTACCGGTCGCGCTCGTCCATCGGTCCGGCGGGCGAGTATTCGCCGCCGCCGACGGTGGACTACAACCTCTGGGCGGGCCCGGCGCCGATGGAGATGCCGGTCCGGCGCAAGAGCTTCCACTACGACTGGCACTGGTTCTGGGACTGGGGCGGCGGCGAGCTCGCCAACAACAGCGTCCATCCGGTGGACGCGATGCGCCTGATGACGGGTCTCCAGGGCCTTGGCCGGGGCGTGCTCAGCTACGGCGGCCGCGTGGGCCTGGATGACTGCGGCGAGACCCCCAGCGTGCAGGTCACTATCCACGACTTCGGCCCCACGACCGTCGTCCAGGAGGTCCGCAACCTCAAGACCGCCGCCCCGAAACGCGGCTCGTCGCTGATCGTCGGCACTGAAGGCTACCTCAGCGGCGGCACCGTCTACGACCCCGACGGCAAGGTGGTCCAGAAGCTCTCCGGGCCGGGCGAGGACCATTTCGCCAACTTCGTCAAGGCGGTCCGCAGCCGCAGGCGTGAAGACCTCAACGCCGACATCGAAGAAGGGCACATCTCGACCGCCGTGATCCACGTGGGCAATATCTCCCAGCGGCTGGGCAAGCCCGCCTCCGCTAAGGAGATCCAGCAGGCTCTCGAAGCCCTGAAGGTGAACGAGAACGTCGTCGAGACCTTCGCGGAGATCCGCCAACACCTGGCCGACAACGGCGTGGATATCGAGAAGACCCCGCTGACTCTGGGCCCCTGGCTCGCTATTGACTCCGACCGCGAGCGGTTCGTCAAGAACAAGGCCGCCAACGCCTTCCTGACGCGCGACTACCGCAAGCCCTTCGTCGTCCCGCCGGCGAACGCGATCTAACTGGAGTTCTGCAAGTCCGAGGGAAATTCTAAATCCCAGGCACCACATCCGGAGGAACTT
>VGYL01000899.1 GCA_016872975.1 Planctomycetota bacterium | reverse complement strand
GCTCCGCAAACGGATTGGGCACGAGATCGACCGGCGGATTCTGACGCCGTGCCTGGAGCGGGACGATTTCGGCTGGATGGGCTTCAAAGGCGGCCGCGTCAACAACTGGAACCCCTGGTGCAATTCGAACTGGCTCGCCTGCACGCTGCTGGTCGAGCCGGACGAGGCCCGGCGGATCAAGGCGGTCGCCAAGATCGTGCGGAGCCTGGACTTCTTCTTCGACGCCTACGACGACGACGGCGGCTGCGATGAAGGGCCGGGCTACTGGGGCCGGGCCGGGGCCTCGCTGTTCGACTGCCTCGAGCTGCTCCACAGCGCCACCAAAGGCGCGATCGATGTCTACGGCCAGTCGCTGGTCCGGGAGATGGGCCGGTATATCTATCGCGTCCACATCGCGGACGATTACTACGTGAACTTCGCCGACGCCTCGGCGAAGGTGCACCCGGCGGGCGAGTTGATACATCGCTATGGCCAGCGGATCGGCGACGAGCGGCTCGCCTCGTTCGGAGCCTACGTCCATACCACGGGCCGCCGCGAAGGCTCCGGCTTCACGGGCAAGGCCGGCTACTCGGTGGGCCGGTATCTGGCGGAGGTCTTCCATGATGGCGAAGTCCGCCGGACCCCGGCCCGGCCGGCGCTGGTGCGGGATGCCTGGCTCGACGGCATCCAGGTGATGACGGCCCGCTGTGCCGAGGGAACGACGAAGGGCTTCTTCCTCGCGGCCAAGGGCGGCCACAACGCCGAGAGCCACAACCACAACGACGTGGGCAACTTCATCGTCTATCGGGACGGCCGGCCGATCCTGATCGATGCCGGCGTCGAGACCTACAGTCGCAAGACCTTCAGCGGCCAGCGCTACGAGATCTGGACGATGCAGTCGGCCTACCACAGCCTGCCGACCATCGACGGCGTCATGCAGAGCCCGGGCCGGCAGTTCGCCGCCCGCGCGGTCCGCTACGAAGCCGATGACAATCACGCCCAGCTTCAGCTCGATCTCGCCGCTGCGTATCCCAAGCAGGCCAATCTCCAGTCGTGGCTGCGCACCATTCGCCTCCATCGCGGCCGGGACATCGTCGTCACGGAAAGCTATTCGCTCGCCAAGCCGGCGAAGGAAATCACGCTGAGCCTGCTGACGCCGTGCCGGGTCCGCGTGGCGAAAGAAGGCCAACTTCTGCTGGAAACGGCCGATGGGATCGAACCTCGCACCGCCGTGCGCGTAGTGTTTGAGAGCGACAAGCTCACGCCGGTTCTGGAGACGGTCCCGATCACGGACGCCCGGCTCGGCACGGTCTGGCCCGCGCAGCTTACCCGGATCCTCCTGAAGGCCGAAAAGCCCGCCGTGCAGGACACCTGGACCGTGCGGATCGAGCCGGCAGAGGCGAAGTAGAAGAAAGGACACGGTGGTGTCTACCTCTCATACTAACCGAGGTGAAGCAGCCGGCGCTCTTCGTAGGTCGTGCGTCCTCGCACGATGTCTTCAGGCGAGCGGGGACGCTCGCCCTACGAAGAGGCAAGCCGCGCAACTATTCCACGTTTGACGACCATTTGCCATGCAGCCGTTTACGCTCCTGATCAAGCCCTCCGGTTCCGACTGCAACGTCGATTGCACGTACTGTTTCTACAAGTGCCGTCCGGCGGAAGTCGGCGAAGGCCGCCAGCGCATGAGCCTGGAGGTGCTGGACAAGCTCGTCAAGGACTATATGGGTCTGCGGTTCCAACTGTCGGGCTTCGCCTGGCAGGGAGGCGAGCCGACCCTGATGGGCCTGGACTTCTACAAGCGGGCGGTCGAGCTGCAGAAGAAGTACGGCGTGACCGGCCAGGAGGTCGGCAACTCGCTCCAGACCAACGCGCTGCTGCTGGACAACGCCGACTGGTGCCAGTTCCTGCACGAGACCACGTTTCTCGTCGGCATCAGCATCGACGGGCCGAAGGAGCTGCACGACCACTACCGGCTCGACCTCGGCGGCCACGGCACCTGGGACCGCGTCATGCGGGCCATCGACCGCTGCAAGGAGCACAAGGTCGAGTTCAACACGCTCACCCTGGTCAACCGCCTGACCGCCGACCACCCGGACGAGATCTTCGATTTCCTGATCGACCTCGGCGTCCGCTACCTGCAGTTCATCCCCTGCGTGGAGCCAGCGCTCGGGGGTCAACTCTTGACACTTGACAGATCTGTCAAGTGTCAAGAGTTGACCCCGCCAAGCGTCGCCGAGTTCTCCGTGACGCCGAAACAGTATGGTGATTTCCTGTGCCGGATCTTCGACCGGTGGATGGAATTCGGCCCGCAGAAGCTCAGCATCCGCGACTTCGATTCCGCCTTGAGCTACTGCCTCAGCGGCCACCACTCGATCTGCACCTTCGACCGCCAGTGCAGCCAGTACATCGTCGTCGAGCATACGGGCGATGTCTTCCCCTGCGACTTCTTCGTCGAGCCCCAATGGCGCCTGGGCAGTATTCTGGACACGCCCATCGAGCAGCTCGCCGCTTGTGCCCAAAAGAAGGCTTTCGCCCGCCAGAAACAGAGCCAGCCCAACCGATGTCTCGTCTGCCGGCACCTGGCGGTCTGCCGGGGCGGGTGCCTGAAGGACCGTGCCCCTATGGGCCAGGCGCCGTGGCGAGGGCGTCTCGCCCTTGCGTCGCGAGGCCATCCTGGCCTTGCTTTCCGTGACGAGGGCGTGGGGCTCCCCAACGCGCTGAATCGCGTTGGGGACCCCGTCCCGCCCTCGAATCGCGGGCAGGATGCCCTCACCACGGTCGGGGTGGCGCACAGTTATTTCTGCGAGAGCTACCGGCAGTTTTTCGATTATGCCTTGCCCCGTTTCCTGCAGGTGGCCGCCCAAATCCGCGCCGGCGCCCTTGTCAGACCCCAGCAACTGACCTAAGATATTCGTTTGTGCATTTGCCGCGGTCGGAATGACGCCGGGAGGCGTCCCGTAGCCTGGGCGCGAGCGCCCATGAGTATCCACGGGCGTCCCGCCCGTGGTCTTCGTGTCGAGGGCGTTCTGCCCTCGAACCGCGGGCAGGATGCCCGCGACACGGTGTTTTTACTCGCGTACTACAAGCGGCAGGAATCAAGAAAGGACAAGAGCCATGGCACAGGTCGAGCGCAGAGCATTCATCGCGGGTTCGATGGCGACGTTGGTGGGGGCCACGGCGGCCGGTCGCGCCG
>VGYL01000898.1 GCA_016872975.1 Planctomycetota bacterium | reverse complement strand
AACGCGTACCTCCCTGTCAGGCTGAGCACTGGCGATCCCCCCCAAAGAGCCTCATGCCGGCTTCTTAAACTCAATACATGTATATATCTGCTGAGTGTTCGTTTGTCAAATGACATCGGACGCGCCGAAGTTTGGTGTCCAGGATCCGGCGGCGCGGGCGTGTTTCGTCGTTGGCGCTTTGGCGGCCATTGGGTGGGCAAAGGAAGCCGGCAGGATTCGTCGTGGGCGACGCGCTGTCCTAATGGTTACCCGGACTTAAGCCTGCCGTTTGGCAGATTTCCCGAGAAGATTCAGAAAATCCTGGTGTCTTGCGCGGGAATTTGTTATGACTGCTCCTGCGACAGGAGACCAGGGCTTTGCCGAGACGAAGGCTCACCGATTCGGATGTTGCGGCGCGTGCCTCGATGCTGGGCACGGTGCTACAGCTCTGCCGGCGAGACGACGCCGCGGTGGTCAAGGCTCTCCACGAAAACAGGACCGTGGATGACGTAGAGGCTCTGGACAAGGTTACCTTCTTCGATCAGTTCTTCACCTTACTGCGGAGTCTGAATGTCTTGCAGTTGCTGGAGGCACTGGATCCTGGGCTGCGAGTACGCGCATCGATCTCCTGGGTGGCGATGCTAGGGGTCTACACCATGCGGATTGTGCTGGGAATCCCCTCGATCCCCCAGACGGAGGGCCTGGTACTGACCGATCCTGCTCTGATGGCGCTGTTTGGCATGGCTGCATTCGTCCGGCAGGGCGTGACGCGGCGCGGCTTGTCGCGGGCGCACGACCTGCCGGAGGTACGCGGTGCGTTCTCGGGTGAGGTGATTGTCGACACGCTGGTGAAGGTCTCGTTGACGGCACTGTCCCGGACATTCAATGCCGTGATTGGTATCCTGGCGCAGGCGGGCTTCTTCCCAAAGAAGGTGCACGCGGTTGTGGACTGTACGGATCTGGAAGCGACGCCGAAGTATCGGACTTTGGATGGCAGCCCGGTATCGAGCGTCACACGCAAGAAGCGTCCGAAGCACAGTAACAACCGGCATGCGCCGAAGGTGGCAACGACGGTCTGGGGCTGGAAGATCTGGCTGATGTTTTGCCCGACGAGTGGGATTCCGATTGCGATCTACGTCGATCGGATCAACGTGGACGACCGGGCCTGGATGTGGGCGTTGGTGGTGCAGGGGAAGGCCAACCTGGGCGAGGGGCGACTGGCCAGCGTATCGTTCGACCGTGGCTTTTGGGATGGCCAGGAGCTTTACCTGACAGCCAGGGAAGTCCCCTTTTTCATTCCGGGCAGATCGGATCTGGGGATCACCAAGGAAGCCCGGCAGATGGCCACGGAGGCCTATCAGCGCTACCAGAAAGGCCTGCCGCTGCGAGGTGCGATCGTTGCGGTTCGCCCTGTCACGTTAGTCACTGGCAAGGGGAAGCACCGTCGCGAAGAACAAAAGGATCTGATTGTCATCGGACTGAAGGACATCGACTGCGACACCTATGCGGAACAGCCGCCTGAGTCGCGGGTACATTCGAAGTCGTTTGTAGCCAATAAGCTCAACGCGGCGGTGGTGATGGAAGACCCCTCGTATCCGAATCCATCCGACGAGGAGAAGCTCCTCACGATCTTGACCTGCGCGGCGTTGGAAACGCCCAGAGACGTGCTTTTTGCTTACGATCGTTTTGACGATCGGTCGGTTATCGAAAACTCGGGCAACAAGGAAGCCAAGCAGGCCTGGTGCCTGCAGGCGCCGTTGGAGAAGAGCGAGGCGGCGGTTTATCTGAACGCCTTCATGGTCTTCATGATGATGGCGCTCATGGCGGCGTTTCGGGCGCGACAAGCGGCCGAGGAGAAGGCCTGCGCTCGCGGGCAAGACACGGGTATGGAGCGCTACCGGCGGGAAATCGAGCGGGCCAATCGGGACAAGGTTTTGGTGCGCGAAGGGGACTGCTACGCCATCCTGTGGACGTGGGAACTGGCGGTGCTGGCGGGGCTTCAACTGCGCCATCACGCGGCCGAGAGCGTCGAGGCCATTCTCGAACGTTATGGTGTGGCCTCGGGCAGGGAGGGCGCCGGGGGGCCATCTCCATGAGCAGCGCCACTGTGAGAGTGCGCGGGCGGGAGCTGCAAGTCGAGGATCTGGAGGTCATCCGGGAAATCGCGAGCCGCCCGGGCCAGACGAGGCGGTCAATCTCGGTCGTGGTCTGCGAGCGCCTGGGCTGGCTGCAACCCAATGGCCGGCCCTGGGACATGGCGTGCCGATACTTGTTGCTTCGACTCCAGGAGAAGGGGTTGTTGACTTTGCCGGTGCCGCGCATGCGTCCCGGGAAGCGGCGCCCTCTGACGCTGACCAAAGCCGCGGAGCCGCAGAGCATCATTGAAATGCCCGTTGGCCAGCTGAGTCCACTGCACTGCCAGCGGGTCGATACCACGCCGCTGGCACGGCTCTGGAACGAATATATCCACCGTTACCATTACCTCGGCCTGGGTACGTTGGTGGGCCCTCACATGCGCTACCTGATCGGATTTGAAGGGGGCTGGCTGGCGGCTATGGGCTTCTGCGGCGCCGCCTGGGCTCTGCGTCCTCGGGACGAATGGATCGGCTGGTCACGGACGCACCGGCAACAGCGTCTGCACCTGGTGGTGAATCAGGCCCGCTTCCTGATTCTTCCCTGGCTTCGTTGCAGAAACCTCGCCTCGCACTTGCTGTCCCTTTCGGCGCGCTGGCTCGTTCGAGACTGGGAGGAGAAGTACGGTCATCGCCCTCTATTGCTGGAAACCTTCGTCGATTCCCGGCGCTACTTGGGAACGTGTTATCGCGCGGCTAATTGGATTCATCTGGGCCTGAGTCAGGGACGAGGCAAGATGGACCGGCACATGCGGCGCGAGCTTCCCGCCAAGGACATCTACGTCTACCCTCTCCATCGGCACGCCCGGGAACGGCTCCGGGTGCCATAGCCACGGATCGAGTCCTCACCGACCTCAAGCGATCCAGATTACCCAAAGCGCACAAAGAGCCTCCCAGCGCTTTTGCCGGACCAATCATCCATATGGCCGACAAACCCAGCACGCCCGCGCCGCCGGATCCTGGACACCAAACTTCGGACATTCACCTGATGGATCCGGACTGGGGGCATGTCACCGTGCGCATGTGTGGCTATCCCCCGTTTGGAGCTCAGGTGATAGCCAACGGTCACGA
>VGYL01000897.1 GCA_016872975.1 Planctomycetota bacterium | reverse complement strand
ACGGTCGTGAGCTTGTAGGCGAGCGGCTGGCAGGGACTGTTCCGCGGCCCGAGATAGGCGTTCTGCGTGTAGTTCATCCACGGGTTGTAGCGGGGCACGCCGGTGGCGATGTCGTCGTCGAAATCGCCGTGGCCGTAGCCGGATTTCGCCAGGCGCCGGAAGGTGGGACAGATCAGCGACCGCACGTTGGACAGATACCCGAAGAACACGCTCCCGTATTCCGGGTGGTAGCGCAGGTTCACGTCCTCGTTGCACCAGCGGCGATGATCGCTGACATCGCCCGGCATCGTGATCCCGCTGCGGAAGTAGCAGCTCCGCGGCTCGGGGAAGCCGTCGTCATGCTCCTGGGCGTACATCTGCACGGCCAGCGTGAAGCCCTTGAGGTTGCCCTGGCAGGCGGCGAACTGGCCCTGTTCCCTCGCCCGCTGCAGGGCCGGCATCAGGATGGCCATCAACACGGCGATAACCGAGATCACCACCAGCAGCTCGATCAACGTGAAGGCTCGTCGATAGGAGTCCATGGCTCTGCACCCTCGCGAATCTGTGGTTACGGTTCCCTTCGAATCCCTGCCGTGCGACACGCAAGACAACCGGGTCCATCATAGCAGGTACTCGGAGCCTCGTCCAGCTTTTTGGCGATTCCTGCCCGCGCGGGCGGGGTCAATCCGGAGGCGTCCGAGATGGGAGCAGGGCCTCGATGTCGCGGATACGGCTTTGGGCGAGCAGGGACCGGGCCAGGACCGCGGCCGCGGGGATGGAGGTCGCGGCGATGGCCTGTTGCGTGCGGCGCAGGTAGATCGTGTCCACGCTGAACGCCCTCACTCCGATGCCGAGCAGGAAGGGGATGTACCGGGTCTGGTGGGCCATATCGCCGCAGAGGGACAGGCCGCGCTGGTGCCGCAGGGCGGCCTGAACGATACGATTCAGCGTGCGCAGGACCGCGGGGTGGTGCGGCAGGTAGAAGTCGGCCACGCTCTCGTTCGTCCGGTCCACCGCCAGCAGGAACTGGATCAGGTCGTTCGTCCCGATCGAGAAGAAGTCCGCCTCCTGGGCGAAATCGTCGATCAGGTCCACCGCCGAAGGCAGCTCCACCATCATGCCGAGCTTGGGCTGGGCGTGGTGCTCGAGGCCCTGGTGGCGCAATTGGTCGAGGGCCTCGCGGACGACGTCGGCGGCTTCGTGGAATTCGTCCAGGGACGAGATCATGGGGAACATGATGTGCAGGTCCGCGTCGAAGCCGGCCCGCAGGATGGCGCGGATCTGCTCGGCGAAGACCGCCTTGTTCTGCAGGGAAAAGCGGATGGAGCGCATCCCCATGGCCGGGTTCTGCTCCTCGATGTCGTGGTAGTAGGACAGGATCTTGTCGCCGCCGGCGTCGAGGGTGCGGAACGTCACGGGCTTGCCCGCCATGGCCGTGACGAGCTTGCGGTAGATCACGTACTGCTCCGCCTCCGTCGGGAAGGTCGTGCGGATGATGAAGGGGAACTCCGTGCGGTACAGGCCGATGCCGTCGCAGGGCAGCGCGCATGCGAGCCGCAGGTCGCCCAGCAGGTTGATGTTGGCCATCAGGTGCACGCGCGTGCCGTCGGCGGTCTGCGTGACGGGCTGCATGAGGCGCTTCTGGTCGTCCAGGGTCAGCCGGGCGTTGCGCTGGGCTTGGAAGCGCTCCAGGACGTGATCGTCCGGATCGACGAAGACGTTGCCGACCTCGGCGTCCACGAGGACCGGGGTGCCGTCGGGCACGCGCAGCAGCTCGAAGGCGTCCATGATGACCATGGGCACTCCCAGCGACCGCGCCAGGATCGCGACGTGCGAGGTGACGCCGCCGCCGACGAGGACGATCGCGGCGGCGCCTTCCGAGGAGAGCTTCAGCAGATCGGAGGGGAAGAGCCCGCGGGCGATGATGACGTGGTCCTTGTGAATGTCCGCCTGCTCGCCCGGGCTGAGCAGATTCGTGACGAGCCGCACCGCCAGGTCTTCGATGTCGTTGGCCTTCTCGCGCAGGTAGGCGCTACTGGCGGCCAGGAAACTCTGCATGTAGTCGGCCGCGACCTGGGCGACCGCCACGGGGGCATTGACGCCGCTCTCGATCCGGCGGGTGATCTTGCCGAGGAAGTCCTGATCCTTGAGGACCATCAAATGGGCGGCAAAGATCAACGATGCGGCGTCCGAGAGCTTGTCCTCCACCTGCTCCTGCAACTGCTCAAGCTGGCGCTCCGTGTAGGCGACCGCCCTATGGAAGTCGTCCAGCGCGTAGGTCTTGCCGAAGTCCTGGCGCAGGACCACGGCGAGGCCCTTGTGCCGGTCCAGGGCCATCGTCGGGCCATAGGCGAACCCCTCGGAGGCCACCTTGCCCCGGACGAACCGGATGCTGTCCGGCACCGCCGCGGCCGCCACGGGCGCCGGCTCGTGCATGGCTAGCAGGAACTGGGCGTTTTCGATGATATTGGCCAGTTGCGAGGCCACGGTCTCCAGGGCGGTGATGTCCGATTCGTTGTAGCACTGGCTGGCCTCGCGCTGGAGAACGAGGACCCCCATCTTCGACAGGCCGCGGGCGATGGGCACCGCCAGAAAGGCGTTGTACCGTTCCTCGAAGATGCCCGGGAAGAACTTGTTGTTGGGGTTACGGCTGATGTCCGGCTCACAGATCGGCCGCATCTCCTGGAGGGCCAGCCCGGTCAGGCCCTCCCCCAGTTTCAAATGGACTCGGCCGACCGATTCCGGGTTCAGGCCCTGCGTGGCGCGGAGCGTCAGCTCCTGCCTGTCGGGGTTGTAGAGATAGATCGAGCAGACGGGCGACTGCGTGCTGCGCGCCACCATCTCGACCGCCCGGCTCAGCAGCGTCTCGATACTGGCGCTCTCCCGGAACAGATGGTTCAACTCACTGATGTCGTAGAGCAACTGCCGGCTATTCACAAACCCACCACAATCCTTTCCACGGTCCTTCAACCCCGGCCTCCGCTCTCATCTACTCTCCGGTGCAGGCGGCGGTTCCGGAACTTGCCCGAACTCAATCCTTCGCGCGGGGGCGATTATACCAAAGGGGGTTGGCCCGTAAAGAAGCGCAAAGGAAAGGGCCGCACCCACGTGCGGCCCAGAAACGAGCAACCGGGTATACTACGGAGGGGCCTGGGCCCCCGGGTTGGTCAGCGTTGCACCGGGCAGGTCTGCCCGCAGGAGCCGTCCCGCAGGC
>VGYL01000896.1 GCA_016872975.1 Planctomycetota bacterium | reverse complement strand
GGCTGTGACGAAGCGGGCTGAGGCCTATCGCGGGCAGGTGGAGCTGTACGCCCGGGCCGCCGCTGCCATCTGTCGGGAGAAAGTCAGCGAGAAGTGGCTGTACTTCCTTGCCCCGCGCCAGGCCGTGCAGATCTGAAACCGCGCCGCCCGGGCCGGGGGCGGCCGGAATACAGTGGCAGCTTGGCTTCAGGACCTGTCAGCCGGGGGCGGCTGGGGGCCCCCAACGCGGAAGATGGCGTTGCGGACCCCTGACCGAATGAGTTTCGACGAACAAGATCGGTAATCCAGTCCGGCGTTGGGTGTTGGCCTCGTTTGGAGTTCCGCCTTATGAGTTTTGACGAGCAACTTCGGCAATGGTCGTGCGAATCGCTCTCCGCGTAGGTCGTGCGTCCTCGCACGACATCTTCGAAGGTGTGTGAGCAGCCTTGGCCTGGGGCTGGTCCAGGGCGCCGGGTGGCAACGGCAAGGCCGTAGGCTTTGCGCAGGCCTTGCCGATGGCGGATGGACCAAACCATCGGCAAGCTCCGAAGACTCCGCTTGCCGCTGCCACCCATGACTGAGCGGGGTTCTCACAGACCCTCTTCGGCGAGCGGGGACGCTCGCCCTACGAAGAGCGCCCGTGGCCGGGCTCTGATTACCGAACTTGCTCGTCAAAACTCATAAGGCGGAACCCCGAACGCCGGACGACGCCGGCAGTAGGCCCGCCACACACGTTATCGAACTTGTTCGTCAAAGCCCCCAGCGGAGAATTTCGTCGCACGCAGTGCGTGCAACGGGTACGCTGAACGCATGAACCTATCGAAATTCGGCAAGAAGTTGGCGGTGCAGTCCGGCATCGGCCAGCTTATGGACGATCTCGGCACGGCGTACGGCACGCCGCATGAGGTCTTCATGCTGGGCGGCGGCAATCCCGCACACATTCCCGAGGTGGAGCGATGTCTTCGCCAAGGCATGATGACGATGCTTCAGGCAGGCGACCGCTTCGAGCGGGCCATCGGGAACTATGATCCGCCGGAGGGCAACGCGGAATTCATCGCGGCAGTTGCCAATCTGCTGCGCAGCCGATTCGGCTGGGACATCGGCCCGCAAAACGTCGCTTTGACCAACGGCAGCCAGTTGGCGTTCTTCATTCTCTTCAATCTCTTCGCCGGGGACTATGAGGATGGGACCACCAAGCGGATTCTCCTGCCGTTGATCCCGGAGTACATCGGCTATTGTGACGTGGGCCTGACCTGCGACCTGTTCACGGCCCAACGACCGACGATCGAGTATCTCGACGAGCACACGTTCAAATACCACATCGACTTCGACCGGCTCGCCATCGCCGCCGACATCGGCGTCATCTGTGTCTCCCGGCCGACGAACCCGACGGGCAACGTTCTGACCAACGCGGAGCTGGAACGGCTCAGCGCTCTGGCCCGGGCCCAGGGCATTCCGCTCATCATTGACAATGCCTACGGCGTGCCCTTTCCCAACATCGTGTTTGCGGACGCCGAGCCGCTCTGGAACGAGAACACGATTGTCTGCATGAGTCTTTCGAAGTTGGGCCTGCCCGGCGTGCGAACCGGGATCGTTATCGCGCGGGAGGAGGTGATTCACCTGGTCGCCCGGGTCAATGCGGTGATGAGCCTGGCGCCCGGCGGTCTTGGCCCGGCCCTCCTGACCGACCTGGTCCGCTCCGGCCGGATTATCGACCTGGCCCGCGACGTCATTCAACCCTTCTACCGGCAGAAGATGCAGCGGGTCCTGGCGCAGATCCGCAAGTGCTTCCAAGGCCTCGACTACCGCGTCCACCGGCCGGAGGGGGCGTTCTTCGTCTGGCTGTGGTTCCCGAACCTGCCGATCACGAGCCGGCAACTCTATGAGCGGCTCAAGCAACGCCACGTCTTCGTCGTTCCCGGGCATTACTCGTTCCCCGGCCTGGCGGAACCGTGGTCCCACACCCACGAGTGTCTCCGCGTCAACTACGCCCAGGACGACCGGATTGTCGCCGCCGGCGTCGAGGCCATCGCCGCCGAGGTCCGCCGTGCCTGCGAAAGCCGCCATGACTTGCCGATAAAGGAGAAGTAGCCATGCTGTTGCCCCCCGAGGAAGCTTCGTTGTTCTTGTCCCTGTACCAGCATTTGATCGGGTTTGCCGCCGGACGTCTGGGCGGGATCGAAGGCATCGTGGACTTGCCCAGCTTCCGGACGGCTTCGATGACGGCCAAGGGGCGGGCCCGCGACGGGCTCTTGGACAACATCGCCTTGATCGATGCCTTTGTCGAGGAGAACCCGGGCCAGTTCCGGGAAACCGACCTGGCTCTCGTGCTTTTCTGGCGGCATTTTGTCCGTGGCCAATTCGTCATCGAGAGGGACTTGGCCCAGTACACGGTGTTTCTAACGCAGAAAGAACCGGTGCAGGCGTACGGTGTTCTCGGTCTGGCGGACGAGATCGTTGATATCCTGCGGCGCCCGTTGCCCGTACTGGTCAGAGCGGTCCTGCTGCCCTGGAAAGGGCGAATCGTTTGTGACGGTCTCATTGGAGTGTACAATATTCTTTACGGCCCCGGAATCCGGGCCCGCCTGCGGGATACGTATGGCGATGCGAAGGCAGCCGGCATCATCACATCGCTGGAGCCGGGATGGCGGCCGCCACCACCCAAGCCGCCCCAGGTACCGAAGACTCCTGCGCACCAGCGCTTCCTGAAGAAGAAGTGTCCGGCGACCTTGACGGAGTTTCAACAGCGGTATGGGCCGCCCGCGTCGCTGCAAACCGGTGCGGCGGCCCAGGAATTCGGCCCGCGGCACGCGGACGGAACGGCGGTCTTCGAGTTCGATTCCCTGGCTGTCTACCCGAATATCATCCGCAACCAGGTCCTGCACCTGTACGCCAAGGACAACCGCATCGCCTACGCCGCCGTCACCGAGCGGACCCCATGGTCCAAGGCCGACCTCAAACCGCCTCCGGGCCATACGCTCCTCCGCTGAGGATACCCACTGGTTCATGCCATGATCGTGCCGGGCCTGCTCTCACGGGGACGGTTTCGTCGAGCCATCGGTTTCACGCGTTGCTTGCGTTGGACCTTGGATCGCGGTGTCGAGGATATTCCGTTTGTCCGACGCCCATTCGTTGGTGCGGTAGTTGAATGGAAGCGCGAGGAGCCGGTCGGCGGTGATACGCAGGACGGTGAACTCGCCGGAGGATTTCGGCTCGGGGGAGGGGAG
>VGYL01000895.1 GCA_016872975.1 Planctomycetota bacterium | reverse complement strand
CATGGCGGTGTAGGTCTTGGGCGTGTAGGTGCTCATCACCATCAGGCCGTGCGTGCTCTCCTTGCTCTCGGTGATCTGCCAGGGGACGAAGGCCGAGCAGTTGCCGGCCACCAGGGCGTTGTGCAGGGCGTTGCCGATCCCCTTTTGGATGGGGACGGGCCATTCGTGGCCGCCGGTGCCGCCTTCGGTGATCCAGAAGGGTTTGCCGGTGTCCTTGATCCGATCCCAGAACTGGCGGGACGAGTTGGCGGACATCTCCGCCTTGACCCCGTCCTCATAGCCGTGCGTGGCGAAGACATCGAGGGCCGCCAGGGCCTGGGGATTGTCCCGCAGGGCCTTGATGTAGGACCCGGTGCCGCCTTCGTACATGTGGCTGGTCATCGTCTCGGGCCCGAAGATCTTCACGTGGCCGTAGCCTTCCGCATTGAGTCTCGCGCGAAGCATGACGACGATCGTCGCGAAGTCCTTGCCGTCCCAGACGCAGCTTTCGAACGGCTGCGAGAATTGCACCTCGTTGCCCGGACTGACCGCGTAGAAGGGCACGCCCTGGCGGTCATGGACCTTCACGTACTCGACCATCCACTTACAAAAGTGCGGGAAGTACTTCGGGTCCACGCGGTTGTTGTTGCTGCCGTAGCCGCCGGCGCGGATGGCGCTGGACTTCGTGTCCGTGATGGACTTGTTCACCTTCATCCAGGCCGGCGGGCTCCACACGGTCCCGACGATCTTGATGTTCGGATCGAGCTTGCGGATGCCCTGGCCGAACTCGACAAAGATCCGGGGCCGGCCGCCATTGGCGTTCATGTCGAAGTCCGCGGCCCGGATCTGGGTCCAGTCCTCCGTGGGTCTCTCGAAGGTGGGACCCCACATGTTCACACGGAGCATGTTGCACCCGACCCCCTCGACGTAGAGCTTCTGGAACTCCTCGGTGCGGTAGAGACTGCGGAACCGCTCGACCCAGGCGATCAGGCAGGTGCCGAAGCCCTCCATCGTCTGATACCGCGTGGCTCCATCGACCACCACCTCCGTGGCAGAGCTGCGGGAAGCCAGGACCGGAACGCCGCTCAGGAACAGACAGGCAATCCACAACGCAGGCTTGGCATGCATAATACCTCCTTCAAAATGGCCTGGGGTGACAACACTCATGGTGTTTTGTGGTCCGGCTCTGGGGGTGGGTCCTTCTCCCTGACGGTGACCGTGATATCGGGAGGCACGACGCCCTCGGGAAAGCTCTGAAACAAGTCCCTGGTGATTCGGAACACGCCGGCCTGCTTGGGCGTGATGAGCCACGAGGAGCGCATGTGTACCAGAGTGCCCTTGTCGGACGAGGTACGGTGCGAAAGGAACTCGCCCGTGGTGAAGGTAAACGTCTCATCCCGGGTGAAAAGGTAGCGTTTCGGCTCGTACGCCGTACTCCACTTCTCTATGACGAGCTCGATACTCTCGCCCAGGGTAATGCTGTCGCGGTCGACCCGGAAGAAGGTCCCGTACGTTCCGTCCCAGGCGGGCAGCACGAAGATCGAGACCAGGTTCAACGTCAGAAGCCGGCCATTGAACGACAACTGGTACGGGCCGAAGGTGAAGTCGCCCTCCCGTTGCGGCTTGAACTTCAGCTCGTAGACGAACGCGCCGGCCGCAGGGTCTTTCGGGCCGAGGTCTTCGGACGGTTCCGTCAGACGGCCGATTCCCGGCCCGGCGATGCGCAGTTTCAGCGTGCTCTCCTGGCCCAGCCGCAAGGTGCGGACGTTGCTTTCCAACTCCAGCTTCAGATCGGAATCGCCCGCCCACGTAAGGGTGACCGGGACCAACAGGACCAAAACCCGGCGGAGCCAAGTACCGTTCATTCTCGTGCCTCCTTCTATATTGCATTCCTCTCACTCTTGTCGGCCTCAGGGCAGTACTCGTACAAGTCCTTCGCACCATTGGCGGAGATCCCAGGGGCCGACTTGGATATCGGCGGTTACCACCTGGATCGGGCGCGCGGGCCGATCCAAGGTCCGGATGCGGAAGGGGGCGTCCACCTCCTGTCCCGCCGAGGCGGTAACTGATGCTTTCCGCGGCTCGACTTCGAAGCCGGCGGGGACGTTCAGGGTCACGGTGAAGGCATTGGCCACACTCGCATGGTTGAGCAGCTTCACCGTCAGTGACGTCCATTGTCCCGGCTGGATCTCCTGGCCGTAGGGGTAGATCCGGGCCCACTGCTCGTCGATCCCGAAGTCGGGCTCCTCCCACGGGAAGAGCGCCCGGAGCAGCTCCCGGCGCCGGGTGAAGGTCTCTTTCATGTGCCGCAACTGGTCGGCGTCGAAGCGGAACGGCTCGACCACGTGCTGGTTGATCAGGAGCGTCTCGGACGGGATCTTGCTGGTCAACAGGTCGAGGCAGTAGAGATAGCCGGCGCCCGCGCGGAGGAAGTTGCGGTTCTGCAGGCAATAGTCGTCCAGGCCGGAAGGGGTGAAGGAATCGCCCAGGAAGAGGATCTTCTCGCCCGTGTCCCGCTCCACGAGCATCGCCGCGTGGTAGATCGTCTGACCGGGGAAGTCGTAGAACGTCAGGGTGAATTCCTTCCAGGTCCGGCGTCCGCCGTCGGGGATGACTTCGAGCCGCTCGATGGCGTTGCCCGTCAGGCAGGGCAGCCGGTACGCGCCCGGCCGCCGGAGCACGTCCTCCTGGACCGGCGTCGTATAGACCGGGCAGGGAAACTCCTGCAGGAACTCGTTGACCTTGTCTGTGTGATCGTCGTGATAGTGCGTGATGAAGAGGCCGTCGAGCGAGACCAATCGGCCCTGGTCCTTGAGCTTGCGGACCTGCTCGATGATGGCCCGCGACCCGCAGTCGACGAGAAAGCCCGAGCCATCGCGGGCCAGGATGAGCCGGCTGTTGTGGATGGGCACGATCCAGTCGGGCGGCTGTTTCTCGACCGTGCGGGCGTACGGCATCCAGGGGACGCGGTCCGCACGGCCCAGGGCCCGCACCGCCAGGGTGTCGTACCGCTCCTTGAAGTACCAGTGCCCCGCGTTGATGGACAGGTAGTTCGCGTAGGCCGCCTGGAGCCTCTCGATCAACCGGTCGAGGACCGCCGCCGGCTCCCGGATGACAGGCCCGCGCGCCGGCACGAGAATATCGGCTTTCTGTGCCGCCACCTTGCGCAGGCTCGCGATAAGGTCGCCGATCCGGCCGGCATAGCCGTGATAGCCGCCGATCTTCGCCTGCGACA
>VGYL01000894.1 GCA_016872975.1 Planctomycetota bacterium | reverse complement strand
CGCTTGCCCGGTGCCGGAAGGTCAAGGAAGTAGGTCATGGGGAGCAATCCCTAGAAGCTTGCAACCTAAGCCCCGGTAAACGGCGGCCGTAACTATGACGGTCCTATGGTAGCGAAGTTCCTTGTCGGGTAAGTTCCGACGTGCATGAATAGCGTAACGACTGGAGCAGTGTCTCGAGAACGGACTCGGTGAAATTACAGACGCGGTGAAGATGCCGTGTTCCCGCGGCAAGACGGAAAGACCCCGTGAACCTTTACTGTAGCCTGGTATTGGTGTTTCATGTCACTTGCGTAGGATAGGTGGGAGGCGTTGATCCGGTGGTTCCGGCCATCGGGGAGCCAACGTTGAAATACCACCCTTGTGCCATGAACCCCCTAACCCCGACCCGTGAATCCGGGCGGGGGACCGTGCTAGGTGGGCAGTTTGACTGGGGCGGTCTCCTCCCAAAGAGTAACGGAGGAGTCCAAAGGCGTCCTCAGCACGGTTGGCAATCGTGCGTCGAGTGCAAGGGCATAAGGACGCTTAACTGCGAGACCTATAAGTCGAGCAGATGTGAAAGCAGGGCCTAGTGACCCGGTGGTTCCGTGTGGAAGGGCCATCGCTTAACAGATAAAAGGTACTCCGGGGATAACAGGCTGATCGCCTCCGAGCGTTCATAGCGGCGAGGCGGTTTGGCACCTCGATGTCGGCTCATCACATCCTGGGGCTGAAGGCGGTCCCAAGGGTTCGGCTGTTCGCCGATTAAAGTGGTACGTGAGCTGGGTTCAGACCGGCGTGAGCCAGGTCGGTCCCTATCTGCCGTGGGCGTAGGAATCTTGAAGGGAGTCTTCCTCAGTACGAGAGGACCTGGAAGGACCAACCTCTGGTGAACCAGTTGTCCCGCTAGGGGCATCGCTGGGTAGCTACGTTGGGAACGGATAACCGCTGAAGGCATCTAAGCGGGAAGCCAACCCTAAGATAAGGATTCCATGTGGCCTTCGGGCCACGAGAGCCCCCATCTAGACCAGGTGGTTGATAGGCCGGAGGTGTAAGTCCCGAAAGGGATTGAGCTGACCGGTACTAACGGGCAAATGCTTGATCACATTTGTCATCGGCCCCGGGCCGTGACAAAAGCAAGCCGTCATACGCTGAGAGATTCGCCCTCAAACCGAATTGAACCCTATGCCATATGCTTCCGTGCCGGCGGGCCTGACCGCCCGCCGGCGCCGTGGCGGTGTCTTGACGGTACGGGCCACACCTGTTCCCATTCCGAACACAGAAGTTAAGCCGTGCCGGCCGATGGTACTGCGATTGCGGGAGAGTAGGTTAATGCCGCCTTATATGAAACGCCCTCGGGCCAACGCCCGGGGGCGTTTCATTTTCCGGACGATGGCGAGTACAGTCGCGATGTGGCGTACCGTGGACGGTTTTCCTGTAAAGGTTCAGTCGGAATTGGGCGCAGGGCCTGGTTCGGTAAGATAGTACCCAACCAGGAAGGAGCGGCCCATGAACGACCAGCAGAACGGACAGCGGCATGACGAGCAGGAAGGCGTGCGGCGGCGGTTTACGGCTCAGGAGAAGGTGGCGATCTTGCGGGAGTACTTCATCGACAAGGTGGCGGTCTCGCAGGTCTGCGACAAGCACGGTCTGAACCCGACGGCCTTCTACCGATGGCAGAAGGAGTTCTTCGAGAACGGGGCGGCCGCCTTCGAGGGCAGGGCGCCAAAGGCCGACGGCAAGACCCGGCAGTTGGAGCAGCGGGTCGAGGCCCTCCAGGCCAAGCTCGTCCGCAAGGACGAGGTCATCAGCGAGTTGATGGAGGACCACGTCCGGCTAAAAAAAAGTCTTGGGGAGAGTTGAACGGCTCCTGGGCGCAACCGGACATCCGTGACGAGGTGATCGACTACGTGAGAACCTGGGCCGACAAGACGGAGCTTCGCGCCAACACGCTGGTGGGCTGGATCGGCATCGCCCGCTCTAAGTACCACCAGTGGAAGGACCGTTACGGCCAGGTCAACGAGCACAACGCCTGGGTGCCCCGGGACCACTGGCTGGAGGAGTGGGAGAAGCAGGCCATCGTGGCCTACCACCACGACCATCCGCTGGACGGCTATCGCCTGCTGACGTACATGATGATGGATGCCGATGTCGTCGCCGTCAGCCCGGCCAGCACGTATCGGGTGCTCAAGACGGCAGGTCTGCTGGGACGTTGGAACGCCAAGCCTTCCAGCAAGGGCACGGGCTTCCAGCAGCCGATTGGCCCGCATGAACACTGGCACATCGACGTGTCGTACCTCAATATCTGCGGGACGTTCTACTACCTGTGCAGCATCCTGGATGGGTTCAGTCGCTACATCGTCCACTGGGAGATCCGCCAGGCGATGACCGAGGCGGACATCGAGATCATCCTTCAGCGGGCCAGGGAACTCTTCCCCGACGCCCGCCCCCGGATCATCTCGGACAACGGCCCGCAGTTTATAGCCCGGGACTTCAAGGAGTTCATCCGCCTGGCGGGCATGACCCACGTGCGGACCAGCCCGTACTATCCGCAGTCCAACGGGAAGCTGGAACGATACCACCGCACCATCAAGGGCGACTGCATCCGTCCCGGCACGCCGCTGTGCCTGGACGACGCCCGGCGGATCGTCCAGAGGTTCGTGACCGAGTACAACACCGTCCGCCTGCACAGTGCGATCCAGTACATCACCCCCGTCGATAAGCTGGCCGGGCGGGCCGAGGCCATCCTGGCGGGCCGGGACGCCAAGCTCGCCGCCGCAAGAGAAGCCCGCAGGATCAAACGGCAGCAGGAAAGAATCTCGGCGTGAGAGGGTACGAGAAAACAGATTGACGATGATTGAAGGCAGTGCGACAATATGGCCGGCCGGTGAAACGGAAGCGGGCTCTGCTGGGAAGCAACCCGCCAGGGATAGCCGGTCGGGACTTCGACAGCAGGTCGAGTCGGGAATCCATCGGCTTCAAAACCGCTGGATTCCCAGTCCGCTTGCGACGTGCTGGAGAAGCTCCCCCATGCCTCAGAAAATCCACCCTTGGAATACGAATAGCCGTCCGGCGGTCGGACGGTCTAGTATCTTAGCCGAACTGGGCCTGCGCCCAATTCAGGCTGAACCAGTACAATTCACAATAAAATAATAATCAGAGCAGTATTTATTTGACATTTTCCTGAGCAGCGTGTATATGGGATTGCATGGCGACGAAACCCGATGCAAGGAAGTTGTCTCCGGCGG
>VGYL01000893.1 GCA_016872975.1 Planctomycetota bacterium | reverse complement strand
GGCCTGGGGATCGGACTGGAACATCTCGATCTTGGTCGGGATCAGGACGCTGTTGCCCGCGTCCGGGGCGTAGTCGTAGCCGCGGACGAGGATGTACTTCCGCGTGTCGGGGTTCCCGAGCCACAGTGCGTCCACGACGGACCTGTCCTGGCTCTGGAAATAGATGCCCAGCGTCCAGTGCGGCGGCGCCGGCTTCTCCCGGGGCCCGGCCTTGCGGGCCTGGTACCTGGCGTCGATCGGGAGATACCACTGTCCGGCCATCCGGGTAGCCGTCGGGGCGGGCTTGAGGCTCACGGGATCCTCGAGCATGCGCACGGGGGCCGTGACGATCTGGAGCACCGCATCGGCATAGTCGCAGGACAGATCCCGCAGTGGCGAGACATCGAGACTCCAATCGACTTGCGGCCCGCGCGGCCGGCCGTGAGCCACCTGCCAGGTGAAGCTCGCCCGCGGCTCCCGGGCGGCGACCTGAATCGCGTTCGCCCAGGGGGAGAGAACGAAATCATGCTCCGTCAGATAGAAACAGCCGTCGCCTTCGCAGGCGGTCACCGTGGCGCGGAACTCGATCTTCCGGCACTGCTCCCAAGCCGCCAGACCGCCAGCGGCCTCGAACGCCGCCGCGACCACCGCACGCGCGGTCGGCTCCGTCCTGCGCTGCAGGCCGGTGGCCGACAGGCTCCGGTCCCGTGGGGACTCCTGTGAAACCTGCCGGCCACAGCCGGTCAATATCAAAGCGATCGGAACGACCCAAACGGCCCTTTGCATCACCCTCGTGACCATACCATTCCCCTACCGTCTGCGTAGCACGGGCCTCCGGCCGTCATCGTACTTCCCTGGGCGCTGGCGCCCCGGCTACTTCTTGGTTTCCGGACTCGGCTCGGCAGCGCCTTGCCCGCTTTGTCCGCATTTGAGGTTCGCCAACTGCTCCATCAGGGCGTAGCGCTCGACGGCGTCGCGGTTGGCGAGCTTCATCAGCTCGGCCGCGACCTCCGGCTTCGACTGCTTGAGGGACTTGTAGCGGTCCTCGTTGTACGCGTACTCGGCGAACTCGATGGTCGGCGGCTTCGAGTCGAGCTGCAGCGGGTTCTTGCCCTGCTCCTTGAGCCGCGGGTCGAACCGGTACAGCGGCCAGTGCCCACTCGCCACCGCCTTCTTCTGCTCGTCGTAACCGGTCGTCAGGTTGAAGCCGTGGTTGATGCAGTGCGAGTACGCCATGATCAGCGACGGACCCGGGTACGCCTCGGCCTCGACGAACGCCTTGACCGTCTGGGCGGGATTGGCGCCCATGGCCACTTTGGCGACGTAGACGTTGCCGTAGGTCATCATGAGCAGGCCGAGATCCTTCTTCGGGGCCGGCTTGCCGCCCGCCGCGAATTTCGCCACGGCCGCCCGGGGCGTCGACTTGGACATCTGGCCGCCGGTGTTGGAGTAGACTTCGGTGTCCAGCACCAGGACGTTGACCTTCTTGCCGGTGGCCAGGACGTGATCGAGACCACCGTAACCGATATCGTAGGCCCAGCCGTCGCCGCCGAGGGCCCAGACGCTCTTGCGGACCAGGTAGTCCGCCACGGTGAGCAACTGCCGGCAGTCGGCGCACTTGGCCTGCTTGCGGCACTGCTCCTTCAGCCGCTCGACCCGGCCGCGCTGCGCTTCGATCGTACTTTGCTCTGGCTCATCGGCCAGCGTGGCCGCCCGGATCTCGGCCGCCAGGTCCTTGTCCACGCAGCCGCTCTGCACCACGCGGTCCAGGAGGACCAGCGAGGCCTGACGGAACTGATCGACCGTCAGACGCATGCCCATCGCAAACTCGGCGGTGTCCTCGAAGAGACTGTTGCTCCACGTGGGGCCGCGGCCGTCTTTGCGGGTCGTGTAGGGTGTCGTCGGCAGATTGCCGCCGTAAATCGAGGAGCAGCCGGTCGCGTTGCCGATGAAGGCCCGATCGCCAAAGAGCTGCGACAGCAGCTTGACGTAGGCCGTCTCGCCGCAACCGGCGCAGGCGCCGGAGTACTCGAACAAAGGCTGGATCAACTGGCTGCCCTTGACCGTGTTCGCCTTGAACAGGGCCGGGTCCGTGTTCGGGATCGCGAGGAAGAAGTCGTAGTTCTGCCGCTCGCGCTCGCGGATCGGCTCCTGCATCTCCATGTTGATGGCCTTGCGGCCGGTCGGCTGCTTGTCCGGGCCTTTTTCGGCGCCGGGGCAAGTCTGCACGCAAGCGCCGCAGCCGGTGCAGTCTTCCGGCGCGACCTGGACCGTGAACTTGAGGCCCTGGAAGTCCTTGCCCTTGGCGTCAATGCTCTTGAATTCCGCCGGCGCGTCCGCAAGTTCCTTGGCATCGTACGCCTTGATCCGGATCGTCGCGTGCGGGCAGACGAAGGAGCACATGCCGCACTGGAGGCACAGCTCCGGCTGCCAGATCGGGATGTTGACCGCGATATTGCGCTTCTCGTACTGGGTCGTGCCCACGGGGTAGCGGCCGTCCACCGGGAACTTGCTGACCGGCACGGCGTCGCCGCGCATGGCCATCAAGGGAGCGGTCACGGTCTGCACGAACTCCGGCGCGTGGGCCGGCACCGCCGGCGGCATCTTGATCGTGCTCGTGACTTTGCCCGGCACCTTGACTTCGTAGATACGGTCGAGGGCCTTGTCCACCGCCGCGTTGTTCATCTGAATGACCTTCTCGCCGCGCTTGCCGTAGGTCGTGCGGACCGCGTCCTTGATGGCCTCGACCGCCTGGTCGAGCGGGACGATGTTGCTGATCTTGAAGAACGCCGTCTGCATGATCACGTTGATGCGGGCGCCCAGCCCCAGCTCCTGGGCCAGCGAGATCGCATCGATCACGTAGAACTTGAGCCGCTTGTCGACGATCGTCTTTTGCACCTCCTGCGGCAGCGTGTCCCAAACCTCGTCGGGACCGTGGAAGCTGGTCAACAGGAGCGTGCCGCCCTTGCGGGCCGCGGACAGCATGTCGTACTTCTCGAGGAAGCTCGGGTTGTGGCACGCGACGAAGTCCGCTTCGCTGACCAGGTAGGGCTGCTGGATGGGCTTTTTGCCGAACCGCAGGTGCGAGACGGTCATCGTGCCGGCCTTGCGGGAGTCATAGACGAAGTACGCCTGGGCGTAATTGTCCGTCAAATCGCCGATGATCTTGATGGAGTTGCGGTTGGCGCCGACCGTGCCGTCGGAACCCAATCCGTAGAACATCGCGCGGTACATGCCCTCGGCGGGAAT
>VGYL01000892.1 GCA_016872975.1 Planctomycetota bacterium | reverse complement strand
CTGCAGATACTCACGCGGCGTTATCGAAGGTTTCGCAGTGCTCGAGCGCACCTGAGGCAGATCCACAGGAAGATGCTGTTGCTGATAGACACCCTCGAGGTAGCACGGCGCCAGGCGCCTTAGGCCGCCATCAGTATTTGCATGCAGCGGGCAGCTGGCGTCGGTATCGTGGAGAGCCCCTCCGAAAAATCTCAAAAAAATCGATTGACCCTTCTTGCGTTCGACTTGCGCTTTTGCTAGGCTTCGGGGCGTGGAAGTGATCTTGAAGCATCGAGGCCGCGTGATGACGGACGCCGACGTGGTCTTCATCCGCAAGCTGATCGAAGATAATCCCGCGGCCAGCCGGTTGGCGCTATCCAAGAAACTGTGCGAAGCCTGGAACTGGGTGCAGCCGAACGGGGCGCTGCGGGCGATGGTGTGCCGCGGCCTGATGCTCGAGCTGCATCGGGCGGGCCATATCCGGCTGCCGGACGCTCGCCGGGTTGTGTTCAATCCCCTGGTTCAGCGATGTAAACCTGCCGAGGCGGCTATAGACACGACGCCGTTGCGTGCCCGTCTGGGCGAGATCCTGCCGCTCGAGTTCCGGCAGGTACGGCGCACTTCGCATGAGGCCCTGTTCAACAGCCTGATCGAGCGCTACCACTATCTTCACTACACGCAGCCAGTCGGGGAGCATCTGAAGTATCTGGTCTACGCCGTGGGCCGGCCGGTGGCCTGTCTGGCCTGGTCTTCGGCGCCGCGTCATCTCGGGCCGCGGGACCGTTTCATCGGGTGGTCGGCCGAGGCTCGGCGCAGGAACATCCGGTTCCTTGCCTACAACACGCGTTTCCTGATCCTGCACTGGGTCGAGGTGCCGCACCTTGCCTCGCACATCCTGGGTCGTATGGCCCGGCTGTTGGCACAGGACTGGGAGCGCGTTTATGGGCATCCGATCTACTTCCTGGAAACCTTTGTCGACCCGCGACGGTTTCGTGGGACGAGCTACCGCGGGGCGAACTGGGTGTTTCTGGGATTGACAACGGGCCGAGGCAAGGACGATCGAAACAACAAACCCAACCGTCCGATCAAGGAGGTCCTGGGCTATCCACTGCGCAAGGACTTCCGCGAGCTGCTGGCACAATTGCCGACGGACGAGCCCCGAACCAATGCGCGGCCGGTATCACAGCCTCCGACGGAGGCTGTCCGGGAAACTTCGGCGGGAGGAGCCCTGGGATGAGGGTGCCTGCCGAGATCACCTCGACGGCGCAACTGTTCGAACGTAACGATGCGTTCGTCATCGAGGCTTTTCGGCGAGGCGAGTTCGACTACCTGGAGGCGGCGGGAGAAGTCTCGGAGGCGAACTTCTTCCGTGCCATTACGAGCAAGAAGATTCTCGAGAAGCTTGCCGCGACCTACCCGTCGCCGCGCAAGAAACACGATGTCCCGATCTGGGTCTACATTGCCAGCGACATCTCGATGCGTTTTCACGGGGAGCATCACTTCGCGGCGTATCCCTACGTGGTGCGCTCGGGTGGACTGATGGAGGCATTTGGGCCGCAGATGGGGCAGAAGGTGACGCACCCGCAGACGGGAGACGTCACACTGGTGTGCGAGGGATTCAACGACAAGAACGATTATGACCGGGAGACTCCGTGCGACCAGGATTACCTGCGCAAGACGGCGCGCGCCACGGATGCCGAGGATCTGCAGTCCTGGTTCAATCGGGACGTGGTGGGCATCCTCAAACAGCACCACGCCCTGGACCCGGAGGGGATCTTCATCGGGGATGCCTCGTACCTGTTTGTGCCCGATAACAGCAACTATGAAGGTTCGTCCCGCCTGCTTTTCGACGAACACAATCATCCCGTCGACAGCAAGAGCCTGACGCCCCAAGAGCGGGCCCGCTGCCAGTGGCGCCGCTGCTACAAGCTGGTGAGCCTGATCCACACGAACCGGGCGGGGGAGTTTTTCCTCTATGCCGGCCTGCAGGTCGCGTCGGGAGCGGATCACGAGTGTCCGATACTTTACCGGCTGGTGGAGCAGTTCGTTGCGGCTCACGGCAAGGGGGTCATGAAGCGGCTGATATTGGACCGGGGGTTCCTGGATGGGCCGGCGATAGGCCGATGCAAAAAGGAGTGGGGGATCGATGTGCTCATACCGGCCAGGAGCAACATGGACGTCTTCGTCGATGTCGTGGGTTTGGCCGAAGCTCGGAAATTGAGTTTTCAGCCCTGGGTCCGGCCCAGGCCGGAAACCAGGCCGGTTCCGCTGCACCGACCGGAGCGAGTACGCAAGCGGGAGCAAGCCCGGCAACGGACCCTGGCCCGGCTCAAGGCAGAGGCGCAAGCGGCTGCAGAGCCAATCGACCTGAGCAAAGTCGTGGTGCGCTCGGAAGTCGCGGTTGTAGAAAAGGTGGAGAGCTTTTCAACCTGTTCCGTTGCATTGAACGTAGTCGTCAACCGCGAGATCTACGGGGACGGTCATCACGAATACTGGGTCTTGCTCGATACCGCACCTGTGTCCGAACCAGGACGGGTTCGGCAAGATTACATGCTGCGGACCCATATTGAAGAACGTCACCGTCAACTGAAGTGCTTTTCGGACCTCGAGGCCTTCACTTCCCGCGCTTTCAGTCTGGTTGTTCACCAGGTGGTTTTTGTCCTGCTCACGTACAGCCTGTTGCAGTGGTTCCTGCTGCGAAGCGGCCGCAAGGAACTCAATCCCAGGACCCGCACACGCATCATGCAGCTGCTACGGCCGACCGTGACCGTAATCGTCCTCTATTATCAAAACTACGTGGCCTACCTGAGCCCGCTCGAGCATCAGGAGCTGGTATTGACCCTCGATGAAGAGGCGCGGAAGAAAATCCTGGCGAAAACCCGCAGGCTGAGACGAAACCTCGCGCAACAACTCCAACGTCCTCGGTCGCCATAGCCCCGCATGGGTCCCTCGCTCCACCATCCGAGGGACGAAGAAACCTCACTTCAGCGGACGGAACAAACGCAACCGGGCCGAGCCGCCTCAGCGGATTTCCCCCTACCGTGGCCGATCCCGGTCTCAACCTCGCCGCCTGCCTCATTTGGCCTCGCTCTTTTCATCTCATGCGCCGTGACCGGCTGCGCATGGCCCGATACCCGCTACGCAGACCCTGGAATCGCCCGCCGCCGGCCGCTCTCCACCCACCGACCCCCCGGCCGCCTCCGGCGCAGCACGGCTGACCCCACGCCGCCGCCTCCCCACTGTCTGATTCGCAG
>VGYL01000891.1 GCA_016872975.1 Planctomycetota bacterium | reverse complement strand
ACGTGGGCGGGCAGACGGCGGAGGTCCTGGCGGAGCATTTCGGCTCGCTCGAGGCGATCATGCACGCCGGCCAGGAGGAGCTCCAGGACGTGGAGCAGATTGGTCCCGTGGTGGCCCAGAGTGTCTACGAGTATTTTCAGAATCCCCGCCATCGCCTGGTCATCGAGGATCTTCTGGCCGCCGGTGTTCGGCCGCAGCCGCCGGCGCCGAAGAAGCGGACGGGCCGCTTGCAGGGCAAAACGGTTGTGGTTACGGGGACCCTCCAGGACTTCTCGCGCCAGCAGGCGGAGCAGGCCATCCGCGCCGCCGGCGGCAAGGTCTCAAGCAGCGTGAGCAAAAAGACCGATTATGTGGTGGTCGGCGCGGATCCCGGCAGCAAGCTGCAGAAGGCGCGCCAGTTGGGCGTCGAAGTGATCGACGAGGAACGGTTCAACCGAATACTGAAGGAAGGGTAGCGGCGTGGAGGCACAGGACGAGAAATTCATGCAGTCGGCCCTGAAGCTGGCGGAGAAGGGGATCGGGGCGGTCGAGCCGAATCCGGCGGTCGGATGTGTCATCGTCAAGGCCGGGCAGGTGATCGGCAAGGGCTATCACAAGAAATTCGGCGGACCGCACGCGGAAGTCAACGCCCTTGAGGATTGCCGGACCATCGGCATCACCCCGGAGGGTGGCACCCTGTACGTCACACTGGAGCCGTGCTGCCACCAAGGCAAGACCGGCCCGTGCACGGCGGCCATCGTCAAAGCCGGGATCGGTCGAGTGGTGGCCGCGACAACCGATCCGTCGGAACACGCCAAGGGCAAGGGGCTGGAGCGATTGCGACGGGCCGGCATCGACGTGGAGGTCGGCCTTTGCGAGCAGGAAGCCCGACGGCTCAACGCCCCTTTCTTCAAGCATGTGACGACAGGCAACCCCTGGGTCGTGCTGAAGTGGGCCCAGAGCATCGACGGCAAGCTGGCCTATGCGGAGCCGTCGTCCGAGAAGCGTTGGATCTCGAACGAGGCCGGCCGCAACGATGCCCACCGGCTGCGGCGCCGGGTGGGGGCGATCCTGGTGGGGATCAACACGATCCTCGCGGACGATCCGCAGTTGACGCCCCGGCCGAGCAAAGGCAAGAAACCCCTGCGAATCGTCCTGGACAGTGGGCTCAAGGTTCCCCGCGCATGCCGCCTCTTGCGGACGGTCCGGCTGGGACCCGTTCTGATCTGCACGCGCCGAGCGGCCGTCGACGCGAATCCGCAATATGCCGACCAGGTCCGCGCCAAGGGCGCGGAGGTGCTTGCCTATGAGGGCGACGCTGAGAGGCCGGACTTGAAGTTCTTGCTGGAGGAACTGGGCCGGCGGGGGGTCCAGCAGGTGCTGGTCGAGGGTGGCCCGCAGGTGGCGGCCTCTTTCCTGCGGCAAGGATTGGTGGACGAAATGTGCGTCTATATCGCGCCGAAGATTCTCGGCGCGGGCGGGACCGCGTATATCGGCGCACCGCTGGCGACTCTGGAACAGGGGGTTGGGCTGCGGCATGTCCAGGTCAGGGCGTTTGGCGACGACGTCCGCATCACCGGCCTGCTGGAGAACACCCCGCCGGCATAGATCGTCGCGCACAGAATCTGCGCGAAATTATGACGAGGGACTTGACGCAACGGGCGGCTCGTCGTACAATATAGGTGTTGCGGGTGCAGACGGAGATCAGTGGGTCTCGTAAGCACCATCCGCGGTACGGTGCACTGTGGCACATCGCAACAAGGAGACCGGCCTACAACACGTTATACTGTCGTCGCCGAGGTCTCCTTTTTTTATGCGCTCCGGAACCAGCCTGTCGGCTCAATTCCCCCGTAGACCACCTTTTTCTTGCAATTTTGCATTTGAAATGCATAATTGCAGGAATGGACCCTGGTCATCGAGATTCCGACTTCGTTCCAAGAGCCCTGGAGCCCGCTCTGCGGCAGGCTGTCCAGGATTTCCCTGTGGTGGTGCTCACGGGGCCGAGACAGTCGGGCAAGACCACTCTCCTGAAGCACCTCTTTTCGGCCACTCATCGATACGTGTCTTTGGATGTGCCTGACGTCCGAGCCGTGGCGGTTTCCGATCCGCGCAGTTTCCTGGCCTTACATGGCCCACCAGTGATCTTCGATGAAATCCAGTATGCGCCGGAACTGCTGGCCTACATCAAGGCCGCGGTAGACGAGCGTCGGCGTGAGAGAGGACAGTTCCTTTTGACGGGTTCTCAGAATCTCCTTCTTTCCCAGCATGTTTCCGAGACTCTGGCCGGCCGCGCTTCCATGCTGGTATTGCCGCCGCTGGCCTTGCGTGAGATTCGCCGGACGCCGCGCCAGCCGTTGCCCTGGGAGCAGAAGGTCAAACCTTCCGCCAGCGGGGACGGGATGTTCGAGATCGTCTGGCGCTATATGCTGCGCGGAGGCTATCCCGAGCTTTGGGCCGAGCCGGATCGGGAGGCGAGGCCATGGGACGCCAGTTACGTTCAGACCTATCTGGAAAGGGATGTGCGCTCGCTGCGGCAGGTGGGGGACCTGACCTTGTTCCAGAGTTTCTTGCGGGCCTTGGCGGCGCGGCACGGCCAATTGTTCAACGCCAGTGAAATCGCCCGCGAGCTCGGTCTCGCCGGCAATACGATCAAGGCCTGGCTTTCCGTGCTGGAGACGAGTTACCAGGTGACGATTCTGCGTCCCTACTATCGAAATGCCGGCAAGCGTCTGGTCAAGGCGCCCAAGGTCTACTTCACAGACTCAGGGATCCTCTGTTATCTTGTGGGGATCCAAACCCGCGAGCAGGCCCTTGGCAGTCCTCTGGGAGGACCGCTTTTCGAAGGCACCGTACTGGGAGAACTGATCAAAGCTCAAGTCAGTCGCGGACAGGAGGCACGCGTGTATTTCTGGCGGACCGCGGCCGGCGCGGAGGTGGACTTCGTCGTCGAGCATGCGGGCCGTTGCATCCCCATCGAGGCGAAGCTCTCTTCGACACCCCGGCCGAGGATGGCCTCCGGTATTGAGGCTTTTGCCCGCGACTTTCCGGAATCGGAGAAGGGGTATGTCGTTCACACGGGTGACATGATCCTGCCTCTCGGGGAACACGCTCTTGGCCTGCCGCTGCATCTGCTGTAGGATGATCGCCATACATGTGGTTTGACAGGCGGATGGCGTGCCGCGTGTGCACCATCGCGTGTGCTGCTCGTATCGAAGGAGATCGTGAGACGAGATCGCTGCTGAGTTGGGTGGGGG
>VGYL01000890.1 GCA_016872975.1 Planctomycetota bacterium | reverse complement strand
TGCCGTAGTTATCTTCCGTTGAGCCCGTCCCGAAATTGGGTTTGTTTGGCGCGATCGACCTTCGGCCATAGGCATTTCATGGGTAATCGGCGCAGGACACCGTCGCCCCTGGGAGCTTCCGGCCTCCCATTTGACACTCCAGACTTGGAACTCTCCCCACAGCATCGCATTCCTATCCTATCGGTGCGACATCGTCTCATGAGTTTTGACAGACAAAACCGGTAATTGCATGCCTTTGTTGCTGGGTGCCATGTCTACGCCTCGTAGACATGCTTGCTTCCGTGAGCAGGACATGCCTGCCCAAAGCCGTAGGCATGGCACCCAGCCATTCCCGAAGTTGCTCGTCAAAACTCATAAGGGGCCGGGCAACAACATCTCGGGCCTGGGTAGCCCCCCGATCCCGCCTCGACCGGGCGTGACAAGGCCGTGGCGTTCTGGCCGCCGCGACGGTCCGCCCGCCGAAGCGTCACTCCCAATAAGACGCTCGGAGATGCCTGTATGTTTCATAGAAATCCAAAATTCCGTGGAGATTCCCATGATCCGCTAGCAGGGTAGGCCATGTCCTGGCCACAGAGGACCCAGCGCGGCCTCCGGCCGCAACCAGATCCAAAGAAACCGCAGATTGCGCAGATTGCCCCAGCCCGGCCTGCGGCCGGAACCGAAGTGCTTCTGAACCACGAATCACACCAATCACACGAATTTGACCCCTTGCCTTTCCTCTCCTATTCGTGTGATTCGTGCCATTCGTGGTTCCTATCTTCTTATCTGGTCCGGACTTGCATCAAGCCACCACAATGATCTGGAAACGCTTTTCCGTTGTTGCGAGTTAGCAACGCAGATTTTCCAGGAGAAGCCAAGAGAAAGAGACAAGGGACCGCGTGGCGCCTTCTTGCTTTCTCCCTGCTGCTTCTCTTTCGGTAATCTGCGAAAATCTGCGCAATCTGCGGTTTCCCTAAGCCTCTTACGCTGGCGTAAAGTCGGTGCCAGGCACCAAAGTCCCCCCTGTGGTTCTGCCCGTCGCTCGGCCTGTCTGGAACCTACATGTCGTGGTTGTCTGAGGCGGACCCGAAACAGAGACCCGATCACCGGCAAGCGGCGGCAGCATTTCCTTTGCCCCTCTTGCCGCCGGACCAACGCCACGGTCCAGTCGTCATGACCGGCTGGGCTTGTCGGGATTAGGCACCGCGTTGAGCTTCACAACGATCCGCGCACAGGCGAAACGGGAATCTGGGCCACAGAGGACACAGAGGTCACAGAGAAGAGCCCAGGCCAGAGGGCAAGAAGTTCAGAAGGTCGGAGGGCCGGGCAAATGTGGCGGGCGGAGCGGCGCGGGAGTGCCGATGGATCTCTTCTCGATGCGTGCCATCCCGCTTGGCGCGACGCTGGATCAAGGACATGGAAACAACCAGTATTCCCAACAGTCAGCCACATTCTCATCGATCTATCTCTGTTGACGACGTCGCTGCGAACCGGTACATTCCGATATCGGCCCGGCCAAGAAGAACGCTGGCGCATTGAGGTCCCTCGCCAAGAGTGTAGAAGACGTAGGGACCCTTCCGCCCAAGGGGAGACGATTGCCTCCTTCGTCTTGGTCAGTATCCGGGCCGTCGTCCCAGGAAGTGGATTCATAATGAGCAGGCCGACAACCATACGGGAGACCTCGGTACAGGAGCCCAAAGAAATCCCGATTCTGGGTTCCATGATTCTTCAGGGTGATTCTCTTCATGTCCTCCGACGCCTTCCTGCCCTCTGTGTTCAATGCATCGTTACCTCGCCTCCCTATTGGGGCTTGCGCGACTACAATATCCCCGGCCAAATTGGCCTGGAGGACACTCTGATCCAGTACCTCAACCGACTGGTAGCGGTGTTCAACGAGGCAAAACGCGTTCTCAAGGACGATGGGATTTTGTGGCTGAACATAGGGGATGGCTATACCAGCGGCAACCGAGGTTGGAGGGCTCCCGACAAGAAGAACCCGGCGCGGGCCATGGAGGTGCGCCCGGACACACCCGAAGGATTGAAACCGAAAGACCTCCTTGGGGTGCCCTGGCGGTTGGCGTTCGCGCTGCAACAGGATGGCTGGTACCTGCGCTGCGACATCATCTGGAACAAGCCGAATGCGATGCCGGAGAGCGTCAAAGACCGGCCCACGCGTTCCCATGAGTACATCTTCATGCTGACGAAATCCGAGAAATACTATTACGACTACGAGGCGGTCAGGGAGCGTAACGGCAGTAAGCCGAGAAACCGGAGAACGGTCTGGGACATCAACACGCAACCATTTCCGGAAGCCCACTTTGCGACGTTTCCACCCGATCTCGTACGACCCTGCATCCTCGCGGGGTCAAGACAGGGAGATTTCGTGCTGGATCCGTTCTTGGGCTCCGGAACCGTGGGAGTCGTCTGCCAGGAGTCACGAAGGAATTTCATCGGGATCGAGTTGCACCCGGAGTACGTGTCCCTGGCCGACAAACGTTTGAGCCGCGCGGCGAGAAAGGCGGAAGCCTCCAATGAACTCTGGCACGAGATCGATCGTCCTGCCCCAACCTACACTTCAGGTTGAGTTCTCCGTGTCTCTGGCGGCGGCACGGAGGGCATACCTGATGGATGCCCTGAGTGAGACGGTGGGCCGGCTCGATATACCGAGTCTCGATAGAGAGATCGCGGAGTTGGTCCCCCATGAGTTCGTTCGCAGGCTGGCCTCCGTGGGACTGCGCGCGGAGCTTTTGTTCGCCGTTCCCCTCGTTCTCGAGGAGAACCCGCGGTTGCTCGCCTACTATCGCCTGCTCCTGGGATTCAGCCAGAAAGCCTTCTACGGACGAGGAACGGGTACGGGAGTATTCAAGTCGATGGAGGACACGGGAAGACTACCTGCCGGCGCCGATCTCAAGCCCTTGGCGAGCGCACTGATCTCACGTGTCTGCACTCTCGTCGACGGCCTCGGCATGCATCGCGTGACACGCGAACTGATTGACGATCTCACCTTGTTGACGCTCGGACCGCAACTGCGGGGCGGCGCCAATGTCAAGAAGGGCTCCGCCAGCATTCAAGCCGTCTTCGAACTGATTCATACCATTGTCAGGGATTTCGTGACCAAGGCTTCCGAGAAGAGGTTAGAGGTCGAGAACGCCGCGGGACGCAAGGTCTTCATCGAGTTCAGCTCCGACCCCGACCTCGTCATCCGAGAGGGGATCGCGCAGAGAACCTTCCGGAACATCATTGCCGTCGAGGTGA
>VGYL01000889.1 GCA_016872975.1 Planctomycetota bacterium | reverse complement strand
AGCCCGGCCTCTTCATCGGGACGTGGGATTCGCAACAGGCCACCTGGCTGCTTCTCGTCGGCATCGGTGTGGGTGTGGGCATCCTGGCGGTCTGGGCCTTCCGCAAGAAGCTCCGCACGGTGCCGACCTGGACGTGCGGGGAGATCCAGCCCAACGACGAGATGATCATTCCGGGCACCCATTTCTACCAGACCGTCTCGTCGATGGGCGGCCTGCGGCAGATGTATGGGGGGCAGGAACGGGGCTACTTCGACCTGTACAACCAGAGCGGCAGAGTGGGCCTCGTGCTGACCGGCATGCTCCGCTGGATGCACGGCGGGGTCCTTCCCGTCTACCTGACCTGGGTGATGCTGGGCCTGTTGATCGTGCTGTTCGTGGTCTGTGGGATCTGGTGAGGGCGACATGGCCATCTTCTACATCTTGCTGTTGTTCATGGTGATCGCGGCGATCATCGCGGTCGAGACGAAGGACCTGCTCAGCTCGGTCATCTGCGTCGGCGCGATCGGGTTCGGCGGGGCTCTGATGTTCCTGCTGCTGTACGCGCCCGACATCGCCATCACCCAGATCGTCGTGGAAGTCCTCGCGCTGATCATCCTGATCCGCGCGACGATCTCGCGCGACCACACGTTCATCACCGGCGACCGGGAGTTCTTCGGGATGGCGGTCTCCGTGGCGATCCTGCTGGTGGTGTTCCTGGCAGGCGTGCGGGTCTTCGAGAGCCTGCCGTCGTTCGGGACGCCGATCTTCACCCAGGTCGCGGACGCGCCGGCGCAGACGTACATCGAAAAGGGCCTGACCGACACGGGCGCCGCCAACCTGGTGGCCGGCGTGATCCTGGACTACCGCGGCTATGACACGCTGGGCGAGGCCACGGTTCTGTTCACCTCGATCCTCGGGGCCACCGTCATCCTGAGGACGCGCAGCCGCCGGACCGTGGCTTGCTGATTGATTAGGCCATCATCAATTATGAATCAGCCACGAGCCACGGGACAGGAGTTGGACACATGAAAGGCATGACCATTATCGTCAAGACGATCAGCGGGTGGGTGAAGGTGCTCATCTTTCTCTTCGGCATCCACATCATCCTCTTCGGCCACCTGACGCCGGGAGGCGGCTTCGCCGGCGGCGTGATCCTCGCCTCCTCCTACGTGCTGCTGATGCTGGCGTTCGGCCGGGACTTCGTGGCGGAGAACCTACCCCTGCCGCTGGCCTCACGGCTGGATTGCCTCGGGGCCTTCCTGTTCGCCTTCGTCGCCATCCTGGGTCTCGTCTTCGGCGCCGCCTTCTTCGCCAACTTCCTGTACCAGAAGTACCTGCCCGGCCAGGCTTTGCATCTGGTCAGCGGCGGCACGATCCCGCTGGCGAATATGGCCATCGGGCTCAAGGTCGGCGCTTCTTTGTTCCTGGTCATCTTCGCGCTGTCGGCGTTCCGCAAGGACGGTCGACCGGAGGACGAGACTGCAGCCGAACGTGGCATGGGCTTGGGGTCCCCTGGGGCACAGCCGCCCTCGGCTGTGATCGAAAGGAACACCCCCGAGGGCGGGGGTGCCACATCGGGGGATGCCGATGCCACCGCGGTCCGGAGGCCGCAAGCCCTGGGACAGGAGTAAACTGATGCTGTACGCGTTGTGCTTCTTGCTGTTCATGATCGGCCTGTACTGTGCCGTGGTGAAGAAGAACCTCGTCAAGATCGTGATCGGCCTGGCGATCATGGAATACGCGGTCAACCTGTTCCTGATCATGCTCGGCTATCGCGCCGGCGGCACGGCGCCGATCGTCGGCCGGGGCGACCTCCAGGCCGGCGCGGAACGCCTCACGGCCCACTTTCTCAACCGCGCCGTCGATCCGCTGCCCCAGGCGCTGGTGCTGACGGCCATCGTGATCAGCCTGGGCTCGCTGGCCTTGCTGATCTCGATGTGCATCCGCCTCTACGACAAGTACGGCACGTTCGACATCACGGAAATCCGGAGGCTCAGAGGATGATCCGAGTGCTGCCTGCGTTTGTGATCGTGCCGCTCGCGACGGCGTTTCTTCTGCCCGCCTTCGGTGCCCGGGGCAAGGCGGCGGCCACCCTGCTGGCCAACTTGGCGACGATCGCTTTGGCCGTGCTGGCCGTCGCCACGATCGGCCAATCCGGGGTCTACGAGGTCGGCAACTGGTCGAGCCGGGTCGGGATCGTGCTCGTGCTGGATGGGCTGGCCTCCCTGATGCTCCTGGCGGTCAACGTCGTCAGCGCCGCCGCCATGCTGTTCAGCATCCGCTACATGGAGCAGTACACCGCCAAGCCCAAGTACCTCAGCCTGTTCCTGCTCATGGTGGCGGGCATGAACGGCGTCGTCATCTCCGGCGACATCTTCAACCTCTTCGTCTTCCTGGAGATCGCGTCCATCGCCTCGTATGCCCTGGTGGGGTTCGGCTGCGAGCACGAGGAGCTGGAAGCGTCGTTCAAGTACATGGTCCTGGGGACGATCGCGTCCTCGTTCATCCTCCTGGGCGTCGCGCTGGTCTACGGCAACACCGGCTCGCTCAACATGGCCTACACCGCCCGGACCATTCAAGGGACCGGGATCAACGCGGGCCTGGCGTTCGCCCTGAGCCTGTTCATCGTCGGGTTCGGCCTCAAGGCGGCCCTGGTCCCGTTCCACGCATGGCTGCCCGACGCCCATCCCTCGGCGCCGGCGCCCATCTCGGCGATGCTGTCCGGCGTCCTGATCAAGGCCCTGGGCATCTACGCCCTGGCCCGGCTGATCTTCAACGTGTTCGGCGTGTCCATCCCGGTGAGCTGGGTCCTGATCGCCCTGGGTGTTCTGAGCATGGTCATCGGGGTCTTTCTCGCGGTCGGACAGTGGGACTTCAAGCGGCTGCTGGCCTACCACAGCATCTCCCAGATGGGATACGTGGTCCTGGGGATCGGCCTCGGGGCCCTGATCCTCGCCCAGGGAGGAGACCCCTTGTGGGCCTCGCTGGCCCTGCTCGGCGGGCTGTTCCACCTGGTGAACCACGCGGTATTCAAGTCCCTGCTGTTTCTGGCGAGCGGCTCGGTGGAAATGGCGACCGGCACGCGGCAACTGAAGGAGATGGGCGGCCTGGTCGACCGGATGCCCTATACGCGGGCCGCTTGCACCGTCGCCTCGGCCTCCATCGCGGGCGTCCCGCCCTTCAACGGGTTCTGGAGCAAGCTGATCCTGGTGATTGCCGCGGTGCAGGCGGGCTTCTTCTGCCTGGCCGCGGTCACC
>VGYL01000888.1 GCA_016872975.1 Planctomycetota bacterium | reverse complement strand
CGAGCTGGCCCACTACGCCAAGGCGTGTGTGGACGTGGAGTACCGCTTCCCCTTCGGCAGCGGCGACTGGCAGGAGCTCGAGGGGATCGCCAACCGCACCGATTACGATCTCCGCCAGCACCAGCGCGGCATGCGGACTCTGAACAAGTGGTATGAAAGCGGCCGGGACCTGACCAAGATCAAGCTGGCCGAAGAGGCCGAGGACTACCAGTCCGGCCCGCTGTCCTACTTCGACGAAGAGAAGAAGGCCCGCTACATCCCCTACGTGATCGAGCCCAGCGCCGGCATGGACCGCAGCACGCTGGCGTTTCTGGTCGATGCCTACGACGAGGAAGAGGTCAAAGGCGAGACGCGGAACCTGCTGCGTTTCCACCCGGCCCTGGCCCCGATCAAGGCGGCCATCTTCCCGCTGGTCAAGAAGGAAGGCATGCCCGAGATCGCCCGCAACATCTACGACGACCTGAAGAAGCGTTTCAACTGCTTCTACGACGAGAAGGGCGCGGTCGGCCGCCGCTACCGCCGCCAGGACGAGGCGGGCACGCCGTTCTGCCTCACGGTCGACGGCCAGACCCTCGCGGACCATACCGTCACCGTCCGCGAAAGGGACTCGATGGAGCAGGTCCGCGTCGCCACCAGCCAGCTCCGCACCTACCTGTGCGACAAGCTGGACCTGTAGCCATGAGGAGGCCATGACAGAGCCAGGAAAGCCCGAGGAAAGCGGTGAGCCGGCGCCGAGCCGGACGGCCGCGGCCGCGTCGATGGTGGCGATCGAACAGGTCCAAGCCAAGATCCTGACGATCCGCGGCCAACGGGTGATCCTCGACTCAGACTTGGCCGGGCTCTATGGTGTTACCACTGCCCGCTTGAATGAGCAGGTCAGGCGGAATATCGAACGGTTCCCGGCGGACTTTGCGTTCCGCCTCAGCCGCGAGGAGTTTGATCGTTTGATGTCGCAATTTGCGACATCAAACGTGGGTCGGGGTGGCCGACGAAAGTTGCCTTATGTTTTCACCGAACACGGGGCCATCATGGCCGCCAGTGTCCTGAACTCAATGCGGGCCGTGCAGACCAGCATCTTTGTCGTGCGAGCCTTTGTGCAACTCAAACAGATGCTCGTGCCATACAAGGAACTCATGGTCAGACTGGAACGCCTGGAGGGAACCGTCGGGACGCACGACGAGCAAATCACAACCATCGTGGAGGCGATCCACCTATTGATGCCGCCGCCCGAAGAGCCCCCCAGGGAACCGTTCGGCTTCCGCCGGGCGAAGAAGAACTGACGCTCCTTTGCCGGAATCCGGCCCTTGTGAACCACGCTATTGTGCAGTACAATGTGTTCTATGACGCCGGCCATTCGACACGATCGAGAGCAAGAGTCCATCGAAGCCAAGACGCGCTGGTTTCGCTCGCTCTCCATGACCGAACGCATGGAGATCTTATGCTGTTTTACGGATCTGGCTCTCTCCGTCAACCCCCGCTTGAAGGACCGAACCCGTGCTCAACCGATTGCTGGACGTATTCAAGTCCTTTCAGCGCCATGAGGTTCGGTACGTGATCTTGGGCGGCGTGGCGTCCGTGCTCTACGGCGTCCCTCGAACCACCTTTGACTTGGATCTTCTGATCGAGGCCACCCCCGAGAATGCGGAGCGGCTCCTGACCGCATTACGGGAGGCAGGATTCGCCAGCGCCACCCTGACGGACGCGGTGGAGGTCGTGGCCCACGAGATCACCATCTTCAATGATCGCGTCCGAATCGATGTGCAGACGTGGACCCCGGGCCTGTCTTTTCCAGACGCATGGCAGCGGCGAAAGACCGTGACGTTTGAAGGTCAGGACTTCTTCCTTGTGTCGCGGGAAGACCTCATCGCGTCCAAGCGGGCCGCCGGGCGCCCAGTCGATCTTGACGATGTCCGTCTCCTGGAGTTGCCGGACGAAGAAAATCCGGTCACCTGAATCGATTATTACCGGCCGTCGTGCGTCTCTGGATGAGGGAGGTCAGAGTGTGAAAGAGGAGTGACAAACGATGATTGTGGACCGGATCGAGAATGCGCATCTGTACGCACCGCTGCACCGGCGTCTTGAGAAAGCCTTTGCGGCGCTGCGGGATCCCGCGCTGGCGCAGCAGCCGGACGGCCGGTATGAGATCGAGGGTGACGACCTGTTCTACATCGTCCAGCACTACACGACCAGGCCGGTCGATCAGGCCCGGTTCGAATCGCACAAAAAGTACATCGACATCCAGGCCCTGCTCGCGGGCGAAGAGATCCTGGGCTACGCCCCGACCGCCGGCCTGGAAGTCGGCGTGCCGTACGACGAGGCCAAGGACATCATGTTCCACCGCGTGGGTACGATTGCCACGTGGGCCCGGTTGGAGCCGGGGGTCTTCTGTTTCCTCTTTCCGCACGATGCCCACCTGCCCTCCTGCCAGATCACCGGCCCCGCCGAGGTCCATAAGGTCGTATTCAAGATCCGCGTGTAAGACGCCGTTTGTAGTGTGCTCGTAAGAGCATACGTGGAACGCCGGACTACTCAGACCCGCGTAAACGCGGAACTCCGAACCTGCGAAATGGGCCGTACCACCGCCGAACACCTATCCCCCACAGGAGCAGAGGCACAGGAGAGGGAGCCGTGCACACTCTTTCCGCCACCCGCGAAGAAATGTCTCATTCGGGCGTCTATATCGGAGTAGAAACAGGGGAGCGCCGACGGCGTATAGTCCTGGGAGGGGTGGATAGCAGGAAAGGTGAAGCATGAAACGGCTGTATCGTTCCAAGACGGACAAGAAGATCTTCGGCATCTGCGGCGGGATCGGCGCGACGTACAATCTCGACCCGAATCTTGTGCGGATCGTCGTCGTCTTTCTGGCGCTCTCCACGGGCCTGGTTCCCATGATCATCACGTACCTCGTGGCGCGCTTCCTCGTGCCGGCGGCCCGGTGAAGCCGCCTGTGATGAAAGAAGACCTGCAAAGGACGATGAGGTCTTGGTGAATTCTGACGAGCAAGTCGGTAATGTGTAGGGTGGGGCTTGCCCCACCGCTCTCCTTGGGTTCGGGTTCCTGGTGGGGCAAGCCCCACCCTACAACTGTAATTCCCGTTGCGGCCGGGTACGGTTGGCAAGAGCACGGTCCGAAGCGTCGAAGGGCAGATCTCACCGACTCATGGTGCGGAGGCCGGATGGCGGTACAGCGGCTTTCCGCATTCGTCGATGTGGCGTTTGAGCGGCCCGTGTTGGATCG
>VGYL01000887.1 GCA_016872975.1 Planctomycetota bacterium | reverse complement strand
CGCGTAGCGCGACGAGTTGTGTGCGTCAAGTTCTGCAAATGGGTTGTCGGGTATCTCCGGTTGGGTTGCCCGGTCGTGAGCGGTGGCCCCGCGCCCGTGGGTACGGGGTGGCGGGGCGGGTGAGCGAGCCGGTGTGAAGGTCGGTGGTCAGCTCGGGAGCCACCCTCCGAATGGCGGAAGAGCTGTCCATCGAGCTTTGCACCGGCGGATCCATGGGCGCGGGTGAGGTGGCAACCTCAGCCCGCTGCCTCGGTCAGCCGGAGTTGCTCTTTCTTGTGCTCCCGTAGGACCTCCATGTTCAGGTAGCGGGTGCCCTCGATCCAGTCCTCGTGGATCTCGATGGCCAGCGCCCACACCAATCGCAGGCAGCTGGCCTCGTTCGGGAAGATGCGCACCACGTGCGTCCGGCGTTTCAGCTCCTGGTTGATCCGCTCCAGCATGTTGGTCGATTTCAGGTGCTTGTGATGCTGACGCGGCAGCCGGTAGAAAGCGAACGTCTCCTCGATGTTCTCTTCGGCCCAGTCGCACAGCTTCGGGTATTTCGCCTGCCACTTGCCCAGCCAGGCCGCCAGATCGCGCCGCGCTTCGGCCAGGTCGTGACGATCGTAGAGCCACCGCAGTTCCGTCAGGCAATCGTCGTCGGCCTTGCGCGGCAGATGGTCCAGAGCGTTGCGCAGGAAAGGCACGTAGCAGCGCTGCCAGACGGCCTCCGGCAGCAGTTCCGCAAGGGCCTTCTTCAGCCCCGGATGGTCGTCGCTGACCACGAACTCCACGCCGTGCAGGCCCCGCTCCTTCAGCCCGACCAGGAAATCGCGCCAACTGCTGTGGCTCTCCCGGTTCGCCCGCTCCACCGCCAACACGCACCGCCGCCCGTCCCCGTTGATCCCCAGCGCAATCAGCACCGCTTGGCTCTGGACCACTCCGCCCTCGCGCACCTTCTCGTACCGCGCATCCACGATCACGTACGGGTACGCCTCCTCCAGCGGCCGACGCATGAACGCCGCCAACTCCGCATCCAGCTTCGCATTGATCCGGCTGATCGACGAGGCGCTGAACGAATGCCCGCACAGCTCCTCGGTGACCGCCTTCACCTTCCGCGTCGAGACGCCCTGAAGGTACATCTCCGCCAACGCCAGCACCAGCGCCTTCTCACTCCGCGGGTACCGCTCGAACACCTCGGTGCTGAACCGACCCGCCCGATCCTGCGGCACCTGCAGCTCCAGCTTCCCCACCCGCGTCACCAGCGTCCGCTCGTAGTACCCGCTACGGTAGCCCAACCGCCCCGCCGTCCGCTCATGTTTGCCGGCCTGCAGGCACTCGTCCATCTCCGACTCCAGCACCTCCTGCACCGCGCTCTGCACGATGCCCTGCAGCCAGTCCCGATCCTCCGCCAACGCCTCTTTCCACCAACCCGGAATCCGTGTATCCTTCCGGCGAGTCATGGTCCTCTCTCCTCTCCGATGGTTGTGACCCATCCCAAGGAGATACCATGACTCATCCCATTTTGCAGAACCTACGGCATAGTACCTATGATGTCGTCTCGATGGGAGCCGAACGTGCCTCGCAGCAGGCACGCAATATGATACCGAATCCACCGCAGAGACGGTATCACGGTAACTGGCTGCAGCCGGCCTGCTGTCTCTCCACAGGTCGGTGCGAGCAGGCGCCGATCTGGGCGAGGGCGAAGCGTCCGCACGTCGATGGGGCCGCGATCCGCTCTCACCTCGTCTGCCTACGACTGTGCGGGGGCGCGATGGTGCAGAAGCCCAGGTTCGCCCGAGGTCTGTCCGAGGAGTTCATGCGCGATCTTCGTGAAGGCGCCCTCTCGGGGCTGCTGGATGCTACCCGCACCTATCGCCTGGACCTGCAGATTCGCGAAGACTACCTGAACCTCTATCACGATGGCAAAGCCGTTCTGAAACTGGAGCACCGGCCTCGGCTGTCGGCATACCGTGCGGTGATCCACAGCAAGTTCCTGCCGGGAGTCGAGCTGCCGGGCCCGGCGAGTTCACGGAAGGAGCATATGTGCTTCGATGCTGGCCCTGGGTTTGTAGACGCCTATGCGAGCCAGCTCCCGAAGATCATCGCGAACGCCTGCCGCTATCGCCACAGCGAAGGGGCCGCCGAGGAAGCCCTGATCCGGCAGAGCCTGATCGGCTCATCGCCGGTCGTGTTCATCGACCGGCAGGTGCAGGTGCACGGGGTCAGTAAGCGAGCCGATGTGATCGGCCTGACGCGCGACGGGGAGCGGGTGATCCTCGGCGAGGTCAAGCAGGGGCTCAACAACGACATCCAGCACCTGATCGACCAGCTGACGCCCTACTATCACATCGCGGCCGGCGCGGATGGGTGCCTCAGCAACGAGTTCGCGTTTGCCTATCGTGTCGTTGTGGAGCAGAAACGCGAGCTCGGCGTGCTGCCCGAGAGTATCGTCTTCCCGGCTGTCCCTCCGCGCGTGGACTGCCTGGTCATGCTCTGCGACTACAACGAGAAGAGCCAGCTGCTCGGGCGCCTACGCGGCCAGGCCGCACGTTCCGACCTGCGGATCTGGCTAACCTGCCCGTTCGGTCCCGACTACCTGCTATCGCCTCCCGAGGAGTGGGAGCAACTGTGCCCGAGTGCGTGACCGTGCTGACCCACGGCGACCTGGACGGGATGGTCTGCGCGATCCTCGTGCTGCGTCGGTCCGCCGGGGCGGACGCGGACGTGCGCATCACGAACGCCGAGCATCTGCATCACGCCCTTGGCAAACTCGCGCGCGAGACCTGCCTTCCCAAGCGGCTGTTCGTTCTGGACATCCCGCTCCAGATGGCGCACCAGGCTCCCGTGGTCGGGGCCCTGCGCGACCTGTCTCAGCGCGGCGTCGCGGTGCATCTCTACGACCACCACCACGGCTGGGACGAAGCCCCCGAAGTGACCGCCCTGTGCGCAACCTACTCCGTGAGCACTGCCAAGACCACGGCAGCGGCGTTGGTCTGGCGCGGACTATGCCGCCACGATCGCGGGAGCCACGTATGGCTCCGCCTGCTGAGTGAGAGGAGCAACTCATCCGACCCGAGCATCGTGGAGCGCTTTGGGCTGCTCGCCGCGCTCATGCAACCGCAGCACTACGCCCATACGGAGGCCGTCCTCAAGGCCTTGGCGCGCGAAGACGAGTTGAGCGACGAGTACCGCGCGCTTGCGGAGTGGTACTACGAGGCCCACGCGCCACGCCAGGAAGCGCTGGCCTCGCGAGCGGA
>VGYL01000886.1 GCA_016872975.1 Planctomycetota bacterium | reverse complement strand
CGCTGCCTCGCCGCGGTTCATCACCATCTTGTCATAGTGGCCGATCATCCGCAGGTCGGGAAAGCTCCGGCGAAGCTGCATCCCATCCACGCCCGCCTGCCGTTCCAGCGGCAGCACGCCCCAGATCCCCACGTCCTGCAGCCAGGGCACCAGGCGCGTCACGTCGCCGTCGGTGTCCACGATCGGGATGATGTCCAGTTCGCGGACCAGCGGCAGAAGCTGGCGGTAGTAGGGGGCGAGGAACTCGTCGAAGACGGCCCGGGAGATCATCGGGCCGTGGTTGTACGACATGTCCTCGGCGAATGTCATGAACGTCGGCACGCAGACCTGCGCGATCTGGTGCAGCGTGCGGACGTGATAGTCCGTGAGATCCTGGTTGATCCGGTGCACCAACTCGGGCTGGTCGTAGAACGCGTACATCAGCCGCTCGCTGTTCATCAGGGTCCGCGGAAACCAGAACCAGCCTTCGAACGTGATCCATACCACCGCCTCGCCCCGACCCTGTCGCTCGGCCCACGGCCGCATCGACTCGATCGCGGCCTCGTGCGGCGGGTAGAGCCGAGGGCGAACGGCCAGGTAGTCGTCCATGTTCGCGACGATGCCCTCTACGTGGTGCTGTGTGGCCTCGATGGTCGTCTCGGTCGTGCTGAACCAGAACTGCATGTAAGGGTCCAGCCCGAAGTACTGCGCGATCTCGAAGACGCTGCCGCACCGCCGCGGCAGTCCCTCGCCGTGCCAGCGCGCGATGGTCTGGTCCCACCACATGGCCCACTCCCAGCGGGGGAGCCGATCCACGCTCTGGAAACCCAGCACGGCTCGCAAGCGTTCCACGTGGTTCATAGGGGACCTGCCGGTTTGTCTTGACGACGATGTGCCCCAGCGCAGGCGGATGCGCCGCAGGCTACTTGATCTTGTAGCTGATGGTCATGCCGTCATCTTTCTCCATGGAGGCGCGGATGAGGACCGTGTCATAGTCGGGACTGGTCTGGACGTAGTCGAGGTAATCCTTCATGGCCCGGGCCGACTTGATGACGTTGTCCGCGACCACGACGGCGCCGACCTTCAGCTTGGGCTCCAGGATCTTGAGGTACTTGAGGTAATCCCGCTTGACGGCGTCGATAAAGACGAAGTCGATGGGTCCCTGCACGTCCTGCAGCGTCTTGAGGGCGTCGCCCTCGACACAAGTGACGACCTTCTCCAGGCCCACCTTCCGGAGGTTCTCCTGCGTTTCCTGGACGGCCTTCGGGTCGATATCGAAGGTCCAGAGATGGCCGGCGGTCCGCTCGAAGGCGATTCCCATGTTGATCGCGCCGAAGCCGCTGGCCGTGCCGACCTCGACCCCGCGTTTGGCCCCGGAGGCCTCGACCAGGATGCGGAGCATCATCGCGTCGCCGGGCGTCGTATTGAGGCTGGTCCTCTGGAAGTTGTCGATGAACTGCTTGCGGAACTCCGGACTCATCTTGTTCGACTCCCCGGCGTAGACGAACAGGCCCGCGCCGGTCAGGACGACCAGGCCCAGGGCGACGGCGGTCAGATGCGTGCGTTTCATGGACTCCCCTTGTCGATTTACCATTTACCATTGATGATTCAGCGTCGTGTGCGCTTCTTGCTTCACACTTCACACTTTACACTTCAAACTTCCCGCTTCCCCCTTCACGCCACGTCCGCCAGGGCGCTGTTCATCCGCTGGATGGTCTCGTCGATCTCGGCCTCGCTCTTGAAGCCGATGGTGACGCAGTCGAGCAGGCCGGGTTGCATGGCGAAGCGGATGCTCTTCTCCCGGTCCTCGGGGCTCGTGAACCGGCCCTCGCCGATGATCTTCATGCCGATGATGCCCCGGCCTTTCTCCCGCATCCGCCGGAGCTGCTCCATCACCGCCGGCACGTGCGAGGCGTTGCTCGCGGCGCTCACCGCGACGGCCGGCGTGTCCACCATGACGCCCTGCGGGTTGACGCGGACCAGGTGGATATCGACCCAGTCGAGCTCGACAGCCCGTTGCAGGGCGGGCAGGCTATGGCAGGAGACGCCGTGGGACAGGATGATCTTCTTGTCCTTGGCCTGCTGCATGCCGTCCATGATCCGCTTGCGCTCCTCGTCCCAGTTCGGGGTGATCGAGCAGTGCACGAGCAGGCTGTCGAGGTAATCGACGCCATAGATCTTGCGGTAGTTGTCGATCTCCTGGAGGGGATTCTCGTTCCGGCCGCCCATCTTGGTCTGGATGAAGAGCTTCTCCCGGGGCAGACCCTTGATGGCTTCCCCGAGCATCGTGTGCGTCCGATAGGAACGGGCGATATCGATATGTGTGATGCCCTGATCGTAGGCGTACCGGATCAGGCGGGTGAAGCCGTCTTGGCCCAGTTCCTGCTGCACCCGGCCCCCGTTGGTGCCGCAGCCGAAGCTGAGCCGGCAGGCCTTCAGGCCCGTCTTGCCCAGCGGCACGAGGTCCACGGCGGTTTTCTTGACCGCGGCCCGTGCCGCCAAGGGCGCCAGGAGCACCCCGCCGGCCATCGCGGCGGACCGTTCCATGAATTGTCGTCTGGTAATCCCTCTTGTGTGCATGAACCACTCCCCTTGTCAATTTACCATTTCCGATTTGTGCTTGTGGCGACGTACGCGGCCCGCCTCTGATTTCACACCCCAAACTCCATCTGTGACGCTTGGCATCCCTCCATGCTGCCAGAACCGCCCCGCAAATGCAACTCTTTGTTTCGCACGAGCCGTCCCCCGGACACCCCAGCCTGGTAGAGTGGGCTCCGCCCACCGCCCGTGTTGGCTTCGTCTTTCCAGCGACTCGTAGCTCCGTCTGACGTTGGGCGCCCCACGAAACGAGCCGCGCAACCGCAACCGTTTGCCGGTCCGGCCGATGGCCTGGACCGGCACCTCCTGGGTCCGCGGGAGCGCCACCATATGGACATGGTTGGTCATGAGGCAATAGGTGAAAGCCGCAAGATGGAGCCCGCCACCCAAAGATGCTCACCCCCGGCCATAGATGCTCACCTTTTCCCAAAGATGCGCACGTTTATCCAAAGATGCGCACCGGTGTGTGTTGAGCATCTTTGGTGGTGTTGCCCTCGGGAGGCCGTCGTTCCACCGTGGAAATACGATGCCGCCCCGGCATTCTCCTGTGCTCCCATGGGATATGGACGTGAATCCCCGCCCCGAGCGTTGCGGGCGACCGGACTGCTGCCTCTGTACCACGGAGGACACCGAGGGCACGGAGAAACCAACCGCAGAGGAACCCAG
>VGYL01000885.1 GCA_016872975.1 Planctomycetota bacterium | reverse complement strand
CCTGCACCGGCTGCGCGCTGCCGGAAATCGACCCCTCCTCAAGGGGGACAAACACTGTGAAATTGCCGACGTAGACCTCCACCTTCTTGCCCGTCGGGTCATCGAACATCGTCCACGCGGGGAAGACCGCCGGCCCAAACCGGAGGTTGTCGGCGCTCCCTTCGACCTTCAGTTGCAGGCCGGGCGAGGGCGCCGTCTCGGCTTTGGCGTAGTAATGCAGGTCGCTCGTGCCCTCGAAAATGACCGCCAAGCCGGGCTGATCGCCCCGGCGGACCGGCTCCAGACGCGCCTGCGAGCGTTCCTGCTCGTACCGGACGATCTCCGTGGCCTCCGGGCCGGACGCGGGCGGATCATCACCGCCTTGGGCGAGAGCCAGACCCACCCATAGGGTTAGACCAATTGCGCAGGTCAGTAAGGACGTTATTTGCTTCATTGCAGGTCTTCCGGGCGAACGAAAAAGAGCCTATCCAGTTACGGGCTGTTCCTGCTCCTGCATTTCCCCGTCGCGTGTGGCGCGGGCCTGCTCCTGCTTTTCGCCATTGCTCGCAGCCCTGGCCTGCTCGGCCGCGAGCAGATCGCCGACCGTGGGCTTGTCCAAATGGCGGCCGTCCAGGATGGTCTTGACGTCGCCGGCGTCCAGCGTCTCATATTTGAGCAGGGCCTGGGCCACGCGTTCGAGCTTGTCCCGGTTGCCCTCGATCACCCGCTTGGCCATCTTGTAGGCATCGTCCATGATCCGTCGGACCTCGACATCGATCTCCTCGGCGGTCTTCTCCGAGTACTCGCGCTCGCTCGGCATGAGGTACGTGGCCTCTCGGACCCCTTGGTCGGGCCCATAGCTGATGGGGCCGAGATTGTCGCTCATCCCCCAGGTCAGGACCATCTGGCGGGCGATCTTCGTGGCCTGCTCGATGTCGGACTGAGCGCCGCTGGAGATGTCGTCGCAGAACAGATCTTCCGCGATCCGGCCGCCGAAGCAGACCTGCAGCAGGGCGATGCAGTAGCGCCGCGTGAACATGGTGCGGTCCTTCTCCGGCAGGGCGAACGTGGCCCCGCCCATCGGACCGCGCGGGATAATGCTGACCTTGTGCAGGGGATCGGCATCTTTGATGAGGCATTGGACCAGGGTGTGCCCGGCCTCGTGATACGCGGTGATCTCCCGCTCTTTCTGATCGACCACGCGGCTGCGCTTGGCGCGGCCCCAGCGGACCTTGTCGCGGGCCTCTTCCAGGTCGCTCAGCTCGATGCTGTCCTTGTTGGCCATCGTGGCGGCCAAGGCGGCCTCGTTGATGATCGCCGCCAGATCCGCCCCGCTGAACATCGGGGTGCCCCGGGCCAGCCGCTCGAGGGTTGCATTGGGATTGAGTTTGACCCGTCGGGCGTGGACCCGCAGGATCTCCAGACGCCCTTTGAGGTCCGGCAGCGGCACGACAACCTGGCGATCGAAGCGGCCGGGCCGGGTCAGGGCATGGTCGAGAATATCGGCCCGGTTCGTCGCCGCGATGACGATCACCTGGTCGTTGGTATCGAAGCCGTCCATCTCGACGAGGATCGCGTTGAGGGTCTGTTCCCGCTCATCGTGGCCGCCGCCGACGAAGCTGGCGCCGCGCTTGCGGCCGATGGCGTCCACTTCATCCAAAAAGATGATGCAGGGCGAATTATCTTTCGCCTGTTTGAACAGATCGCGGACGCGCGAGGCGCCGACGCCGACGAACATCTCGACGAAATCGCTGCCGGAGATACTGAAGAACGGCACATCCGCCTCGCCGGCGATGGCCTTGGCCAGCAGGGTCTTGCCGCACCCGGGAGGGCCGACGAGCAGGACGCCGCGCGGAATGCGGCCGCCCAGCCGCTGGAACTTCCGCGGATTGCGGAGGAACTCGATCAATTCCGCCACTTCTTCCTGGGCCTCGTCAATGCCCGCCACGTCCTTGAAGGTGACCTTGACGCGGTCTTTGCCCTGGACGCGGTGCTTGCTGCGGCCGAACGACATCAGCATCCCGCCGCCTCCGCCGCGGAGGTTGCGGGCGAAGAAGAAGTAGAACACGCCCACCAGCAGCAGCACGGGGAACAGCCAGTTCAACAGCCAGAGCATCCAGATCCGCTGCTGCGTGTACTCGTACTGAGGGGCATCGCCTCTTTGCTCCAGGGAGGTGAGGACCTCGTTGAGCCGTTCCTTGGCCCCGCTCTCCGGCCGGTAGTTCACCTTGAAGGTCGGGTTGCCGCCTTTCTGGACGACGTCCGAGCTGTCGGCGAACTTGCCGGTGATTTCGGTCTCCCCGATGTTGATGCGGTCGATCTGGCCGCCTTGCTCGAGCCGCTGAACAAACTCACTCCAACTGAGCGTCTGGGTTACGAGCCCCTGCTGGAGCATCATCATGGCCATGAGCACGAGGATGGCGACGATCAGCCAACTGAACGGCCCCCGCTTGTAGGTGGGCAGCGACGGCTTGTTATTGGGCGTACGCCGGTTGGGGGGCCGTCGGGAGTTGTTCGGTTGTCGATTCGATGTATTTTTCATATTCACCACGGATTTTCCATGAGCCTTACGATGGATTGGGCCAGCTTGTTTGCCGCCACGGTGGATGCGTACGTAAAGTCCTGCCCCTGGAACTCAGAAAAGCTCGCCGCCGCTGTCACCGTTCGGCTGTTGATCATGAGCCTGCCGTCCTTTAGGTTTTTCCAGTTGACGACCGCCGTCAGGATGGCCTGCTTCTCCAAGGCCCGGCCGAGATCGCGCTCGATCGTGAGGATCGATTCGCCGGCGTTGACGATTTGCCCGCTCATCACACTGTCGGCCTGATCCCTATTGGACACGATTTTGTACGGCGTGTCGACCTCGATCCGCTTGGCCAGGGCATCCGACAGGGCAAACTCGATCCCGCGCCGGAAGCTGCGGCTATCGAACATCTCCAGGTAGACGCTCTGGATATCCGTCGGAAACAACGAGGCGTTCGAGTAGCCGCTCGAGGCGCCGCAGCCACCCACGAGACACAAAACCGCCGCGACGGCAGAAACTCGAAATCCGAAATTCGAAATTCGAGACAAGCTCGAAATCCAAAGTACAAAGGACCGAAACGCTGTCGCCGGCATTGCCGCGCTCATGTCATTGCGAGGAGCGCAGCGACGAAGCAATCTCTGCCTGTGCGAGGGGAGAAGAAGATCACTTCGCGGTGCTCGCAATGACCTGTTTTGAGCTTTAGACATTCGAATTTGTTTCGGATTGATCTCCCCGCGTTCGCGGTGTC
>VGYL01000884.1 GCA_016872975.1 Planctomycetota bacterium | reverse complement strand
CAAACGCCGGACAAGAGAGAGCACCAGCGGACCGCGTTGGTGCTTGCGACGGCTCTCTCTACGGCCGGGGGTTTGGCGCTGCGGGACATCCGGGGACCGCCGTCCGCGGAGAAGAGGGTCAGGTCAGTCCGACGAAGCGTTTGCGGAGGTCGTCGGCGGTATAATCATCCGTGATCAGGACGTTGCAGAGTCTTCCCACGAGAGCGGCGTGAATCACGTCGGTCTTGTTGCTGTTGCCCATGGGCGGATTCTGCGCGACGACGATGACGCGTTTGGACGGATCCCGGCTCATCTCCTTGAGCACGTCCAGCGAGACGGCCCGGTAGAACTCGCATTGGTCCCCGTTCTCCATCCGGAGTCCCTGCAATTCTCCCACCCGGCTCACGGGACAATACGCGATATCCCCCACCACCCCGGCCGCCTGGAGATGCCGGATATCGACTCTGTTCGCCTTGGCGTACTCCTGGAACAGGGAGTCACAAATGCTGCCGACGCCGGTAATCACGATGTCCAGCTCGCTGGGCCCGGCTCATCGCGGCCCACTCCCGGCGGCCTGCCCGCGCCGAATAAGGCTTTGGCGGTTGACAGTCGTCGGTCTCTTGCTCAGGAGGGCTGAGCGATGGGGGCGAAGGTGCGCTTGGCCAGCCAGTTCCGGACGGTGACGGCGAGGATGCCGACGGTCATGGACAGGACCAGGACATCGGCGATGAGCAAGGCGGCCATGCCGCTCCGGCCCGCCCGCCAGCCGGGGAGGTACTGCGTGACCAGGAGCCACACGAGCATCGTCATCGAGGTGACGAACATGAACACCGCCGGGACCAGGGCAAACCAGTATTGCCGCTTGCGGCTCAGCAGCCAGATCGTGCCGACCCACAGGGCCAGCGCCGCCAGGAGCTGATTGGCCGAGCCGAAGATCTTCCAGACGACGGCATAGCCGTTGCCCAGGCCCAGCAGTAGCATCAGGCCGACCGCGAGGCCGGAATTGACCCAGCACAATTGCAGGAAGCGCAGGGCGGCGCGGAAGATACCCTTGGTCGCGACCGGGGTGGTGGTAGACGCCGCAGAGGCGAGGGGCGGCGGCCGGACCGTCAGACCGCCGGTGCCGCTGATCTCGATCGGGTCCGGACCGGCAGCGCCGGCGCCGATGCGAGCGCCCGTGGTTTCCGCCGACCGGGCGAAGACATCGTAGCGGCCGAAGAACATGGCCCAGCCCTCTTCGATCATGTACCGCGTCAGGCGAATGGCGGTGTCCAGGGTCGTCACTAGGAAGCCCTCGAGCAGCAGCATCGCGCCCAGGGCTCCGGCCGCGACCGGCAGGCCCAGGCCCTGATGGACCGTGTGCCCGACGGCCATGGCGAAGGTCAGGACGGCGTTGCCACCGCCGGCGGCGGGGTAGCAGTAGGCCTTGTAGACGCTGAACGGCAGCCCCGCGATCAGGCAGCAGACCACGCAGACCGCCAGAAAGCTCTCCAGGAGCATCGCCCAGTAGCCCACGCGGCGGGCGGCCGGCTCGTTGGCAAGCTGCTTGCAGGTGGTGCCGCCGGCACAGAGGCTGTGGAAGCCGCTGACGGCGCCGCAGGCGATGATGACGAACATCATGGGCCAGCCGGGCCCCAGGATTCGGCTGCCTTCGGACCAGTTATTCAGGGGGATGGCCGCGGCGCTGAGGGCGGTGCCGCCGCGGAGTCCCGCCGCCACCAGGGCCACCAGCAGGAACACGATCCCGGCATAGAGGATGTGCACGTTGATGAAGTCGCGGCTCTGCAGGAAGAACCAGACGGGCATCCCCGCCGCTAACAGGACATAGCCGCTGATCATCAGCTTCCAGGTCAGCGGCGAGACCGAGACGGGCCACTGGAGACCGACCAGAATCGAAACCGCACAGACCCCCAGGGCCAGCAGCGAGCAGAGCCACATGGGCCATTTCCTCTTGAGGTACAGGAAGCCCATCAGGGGCGAGAAGGCGGTGATGACGAGCACGGACATGGACGCGATGCCGCCGATCAGGGCATGCGGCTCCGCGACGCCGGTGCGCGGGTTCGGGAGCAACTGCTCGCGGAACAGCGTCTGGCCCGAGGTCATATTCAGGTCGGACAGGGCGACTTTCGAGGTCAGGGCCGTGGCGGACAAATCGAGAAACGCCGCGCAGACAAGCACGAGAATCGCCACCAACAGCACGAGCATCATCACGAACGCCGCCGGGCCGATGTAGCGCCGGGCGATGATGGTCAGGTTCTTGCCGCCCTCGCGCATGGTGACGTAGGTCGCGACGAAATCGTGCACGGCCCCGAGGAAGATGCCGCCCAGCAGGATCCACAGCAGAGCGGGCCCCCAGCCGTAGAGGATCGCCAGCACCGGCCCGATGATCGGCCCGGCCCCCGCGATGGAGGCATAGTGGTGCGCGAAGACTACCGGGGTTTTCGTCGGCACATAGTCGCGCCCGTCGTTGACCGCGACGGCGGGCGTCGTGCGGGACTTCTGCTCGCCCATGAGCCGCGCGAGGAACGGCGCGTACAGCGTCCCCCCCAAAAGCAACGCCACGCCGGCAACCAGCAATATGGCCAAGATCGTCATGTCGGATTCTCCCGGAGCACCATGCCGGCGTGAATTATACCACGGGCGTTCCCCGCCCGCAAACAACCGCGTTGCCTTCGCTCGCCATGGTCAGCCGGCGATTCCCTTGATCTTTCCTACGGGTTGTGCTATGGTGCACAGGCAACTGGAGGAATGTAAGGCATTGAGAACAACTGCTGTTGGCGATTCCATGGGTAAGCAGAAGCAGAAACCGGAAATAAAGAGCCTCTACTACATCACTCATGTCGAGAATCTCCCGTCGATTCTCTCCCACGGGGTTCTGTCGCACCGCTATGTTGAGGACCACCAGATAGAGTATGAGGCGATTGATGATCCTGATATCGTGAGCAGCCGAAAAGCCAAGATCACCCCTGACGGACACAGCCTTTGGGAGTTTGCGAACGTGTACTTTCAGGCGCGGAACCCGATGCTGTACCGGATCGTCCACGAGCGGGATCCAAGAGAAATTGTCGTGCTGGGCATACAACCACGGGTTCTTGAGACAGCGGGTGCCTATATCACCAACGGCAATGCGGCAAACAACGCAACCGGTTTTTCGACTATGAAGGCGGCCTAGTACTACAACGCTATCTTGTGGGACCGCAGTAGTCGTAAGTCATTATGAAACAATGAGATACGGGAATGTCACTTCGGCGCCTTAACGCCAATAAGGCTA
>VGYL01000883.1 GCA_016872975.1 Planctomycetota bacterium | reverse complement strand
ATCGCCGGAGGTCCTTCTGAGGGCGTTCTTGATATCCACTCGCGCCGCCCCGCCATCGATCAGCACCTTGGCCGTGCTTGCGTGGCCCTGGAGCAGAGCCTCAAGCAAGGGTGTGGCTCCGGCGGCATCCCTGGCGTTCACATCCGCTCCCCTGGCGAGCAGGAATCCGACAGCGGCAGTGTTTCCACACGCGACGGCATCGTGCAGAGGTGTTCGGCCGGATTCATCCCTGGCCTCGATCTGCGCGCCGTGGGCGAGCAGCACATTAACCGTGTTGGGGTCCTCACTGGCAGCCGCTATGTGCAAGGCCGTGGCGCCTGCTCGCACATAGTAACGAATCGCATGGGACCGGTGAGCTTGCGTAATTCTCGCACCTGCATCCGCCCCCTTGGACAGCAGAAGCTCTACCACGTCTCGTGGTCCCCATTGAGATACGAGATGCAGAGGCGTCACGCCGGCTTTGTCCTTCGCATTGACATCGGCGCCATGGGCCACGAGAAGTCCTGCGATCCGGATGGTCAGCAGATCGATGACCTGCCGCGTGAATGCATCTCCCTCGGCGTCCCGCGCTCGATCAGAATGCCCATATTTCTCGCGGAGGGCCCGATCCACAGCAGACGTGTACATACTATCGAGGGCCCGGTGAAGGGGCGTCCGGCCGGAGTCGTCGGCCGCATTGACGTTGGCGCCTCCGGCAATCAGCGCTTCCACCGCATCCACCCACCCCCGCTCAATCGCCATATCCAGTGGCCTCCGACAGTCGTATTCCTCCGCAATTTGTACTTCCACATCGGCGCCGGCGGAGATCAGAAGTTTCACAATCCCTGTACGCGCTTCGCGTACCGCGACATGCAGGGGCGTGCGGCCTGCCTCATCCAGAATACCACTATCCGCACCTTGGGCCAGAAGCAGGCGAACTACATCGACCGAATCACACGCCGTCGCCAGATGCAGCGGCGTATCCCCCTCCATTGTCTGCACGTTGACCTCGGCCCCGGCATCGAGGAGCAGTCTCGCGATGTCCGCCTGACCCCGAAAGGCCGCATGGTGCAAAGGGATCCAACCGTTTTTCGCCCGCGCATTGACATCCGCGCCCTGCTGAAGCAGAAGGCGTATGATCTCGACATGGCTGCCCGCCACGGCCAGGTGAAGTGCAGTGACATCCCACCCGCTCGCGGCATCGAGATTCGCCCCCTGACCGATCAGGCTCTTGGCGCGTGTCATGTCCGCCAGGTAGACCGCCAGGTGCAGATCCACCGCAGCCCCGGCCTGGATCAAACACTCGACAACCGCCCTGTGATTGTTCCGTGCGGCAAGCATGGCCGGCGTCTGGCCCTGCTCGTCAAGACAATCAACGGCTGCGCCGCAGCGAATGAGGATTTCCACCACCTCCCGGTGTCCTCCTCGCGCGGCCTCATGCAGAGCGGTACGACCATATCGATCCCGGGCGCTGACCGAGGCGCCATGGGCGATGAGCCTCTGCACCTCCGCCACCTTGCCGGATACGGCCGCTCCATGCAAGTCCGTGGTGGTCTCCCGTCGAGACCTCCTCTCGCACCCGCCGACAAAGAGCATAACCGTGAAGATCGGACAGAGCCATCGCTTCGCGTGCATATGTCATTCCCTTTCCGCCCTCATCGCCTCTCGACCGGCTCCGCCGGCACGCCCGCGGTTGCTTCTTTGCGTTTGGGGCTGAGGAGAGGGACAATTTCCTTGTGCCCCCGGCGGAGGGCCTCGTCCAGCGGGGTGCGGCCCCGGCTGTTGCAGATGGAGAGGTCCGGATTGTGAGCCAACAATAACTCGACAATCTCCCGATGCCCGCGCAGAACGGCTTCGTGCAAGGCGGTGTCGCCTCTCTTGTCCGCGATGCTGACCGCGGCCCCATGAGTAAGGAGCAACTGGACCACACCTTTGTGCTCGCGTGCCGCATCGTGCAGAGGCGTCTCTCCTTCGATGTCCTGGGCGTCAATTTTGGCCCCATGCGTGATCAGAAGCTCTGCTACCTTCTTGTCACCGGCTCGTGCGGCGTAGTGCAAGGGCGTGGCGCCTTCTTCGTCCCTGGAGTTAACATCCGTTCCGCGCAAGATAAGACCGGCCGTAATCTCCGCGTAAGCCCTCCGCAACACGGCAGACACCAGTGTGTACGAGGCGCGGAACCCAAAGTTGCTGAGGAGTGCCGCCGGATTCGAGTGTCCGTCCTCCCCGCAGGCGGCGCGCGATGCGCAAGCCAAGGGAGTCACACCGGCTTCATCCGCGGCATGGATGTCGGCTCCGCGATCGATCAGCATCTGGGCCACGTTGACAGAGCCCGTTCGCAGCGCCAGCAGCAGCGGTGTCTGCCCGCCCGGCCCCCGGTCCGCCCCCCAGGCGGACTGCGTGCTCGTAGTTCGCGCGTTCAGATGGGCCCCGTTGTCAATGAGCACTTCCGCCGCACGTTGCCAGCCTCTGGCGGCCGCCGTATGGAGGGGCATCCAGCCGTCCTGGCCTGCCGCATTGACAACGGCCCCACGAGCGAGAAGGAGATCGAGAATTTCCACTTGGCGGTTCTCCTCTTCTGTCCGCGCCGCGGGGTCGGGACGGTCCCAGAAGTCTTCCTCCGTCGGTTGGGCGTCAACGCCCAGGTAATCAAGCACCCCCCAGGCATTGCCATCCTGCCAGGGCCATCCGAGCAAGTCATGCAGGGGACTGTTCCCACGGCTGTCTCGGGCATCGACATCGGCGCCACGCGCCAGAAGCAGTTCCACGATGGCCTTGTTTTTCCTCGACGCGGCCAAGTGCAGGGGCGCGTATGCGTCGTTCGCAACGTTGCCGCCCATTACATTGGGATCAGCACCCCGAGCGAGAAGCAGTTCGACCGTCTCTTTCCGGTCTTTCAGCACGGCGTCATGCAGGGCTGTCCAGCCCCGTTCGTTTGCCGCATTCACATTGATCCCGGCCGCCAGGAACAATTCGAGAACCTCATTGTGCCCCTCGGCCGCGGCCCGACGCAGGGCCTCACTGCCATCGGCATGCACATCCGCGCCGCTGGTGAGCAGGAGCTTGACGATGCCGGAAAAACCATGCTCCGCAGCGTAGATGAGGGGTACTTCTCCCCATCCGGACCGCACGTTGACATCGGCTCCGTTGGAAAGGAGAAGCTCTACCGTGCTTATGTGCCCCTTGGTGAAGGCCAGGTGCAGCGGCGTCTGGTGATCGAGATCGCGTGCGTTGATGTCTGCTCCCCCGGCGATCAGGAGGCACACTACTTCGACA
>VGYL01000882.1 GCA_016872975.1 Planctomycetota bacterium | reverse complement strand
TGAGCTTGCTCAAGAACAACACGACTCTCAAGGTCGGAATCAAGAACAAACGTCTCACCGCCGCCTGGGATGAAACCTATCTCGAAGAAGTCCTTGTCGGAAAATGACTTATGGTGCAATCGCCCTGCTGGAAGCCCACGAAGACGCAAGCTGCTCGAAGTGCGGGAAGCGGTTCAAGCCAAGGCCGCCAGCGGAGAATCCCTCGATCTCGACGACCTCGACGAGTCCCGACGCCGGGGCGGGTCTGGCACAGCCTCCTACGGGGGGCCAAGCCAGTCCACAAGCCCGCCCCGGGTCGATTATTCGCTTGGCCGAGGTCCAGCAGATCCAGGGCCGCAAGTACAGCCAGGCCGGGAACGAATTCGGGCAGGAGGTCTGCGCGGCCTGGGGCTACGTCTGCCACGATGGCGGCGAGTATGCGAACGAGGTCGCCCACTTCGCCAAGCTCTACGACGACGACTTGATGAGCCTGAGTGACTTCGACCGGCGCAAGGTGAGGGAGAAAGTCTTCCGGATCGCCAGTGAGGTCCGTAGCGGCCGGAAGCGGCCCGAGTCACCGGGAGCCTACCTGGAGCGCGTCCTGCAGAACGCGATCCGCGACCGCCGGCGGGCAACGGGCAGGAAGGCGGGCGCCGGATGATGAAGGATCTACCGCTATTCTTGCAGACCCGTCCCGCACTGGCCCGGACAAAGGATAAATCGACCAGTCACCGGGGGGCTCTGTGGGTGCAGGGCGCCGGGCGGCTCGGCCGGCAAGAGAAGATGGTCCTGGAGGCCCTGGCGAATCATCCGGGCACCACGGCCCGCGAGCTGGCCCGCATCATGGCGTGTGCCGACGTCAATGTCCCCGCGAGAAGATTGAGCGGCCTGCGCGAGCGTGGCATCGTGCGGAACGGGGACAAGCGGGTTTGCTCCGTGAGCAAGATGTTGGCGCAGACGTGGTATGTCGGCACCCTACCGGCGGCCAAGCCTTCGGCTGTGTCGCGTTCGAAGGAACGCGACGCGGGGCCGATCTTGACAGCAGAACAGAGGCGGGCGATCCGTGAGCAACTCGCGACCGGCGGTAGTGAGGCGCAACGTCGTTTCCTGGAGGGCGTGGCCGATGACGAGGAGGTTCCGCTATGAGCCTCAAAATGAGATTCTCCTGTGGGCGGCTTGTTGCCGCCGCAGTGTTCGTATCAGGTCCGGGCGGGCCATCCCGCCCGGGCCGACCGTACCATCGACGCCCGGGGGACGTGAGCATTTGCCGGGAACAGGGTGGAACACTGGGACGACTGGCGGCCCCGAGTACTGGACCGAGAGCGCATACTTTCGAGCAGGAAAGCGCATACTGGCAGCGCAAGTACAGGTCAGTACTGCACTTACAACGCGGGTCCTTCCTGGCAATCGCGAGTCAACGGTTCAAGGTAGGGCCAGTTGCGGGAGCGGTTCGGATTTTTTTTCATGTGTTCCGCGTTCATCGGGCAGGTGGAAAAGTGGCGTTTTTGAAGCAGAAAGCGGGTTTTTGGGCGGTTCGGGGTGAAAGATGGCCATGTTGGGCGTAACACGTGACATCGGGCCAACCGGCTTCGCAGTCTGCCGGGCGGCCATGGAGTGCGGGTCGTTCGATGAGATCACGACCCGGCTCCAGGTGACCAACCTAGGGGAAATGCTGGCGGAGAGTCGCGCCTTGCGCGACGCATTCGATCGTGGCCGGCGGCTTCGCCAACTCAAGGACCTGGGAAGTACGCCGTACTGCATGGCGGAGGTCGCCCGGCGTATGGGCCTCGGTGACGAAGCGGACCTTCACGAGCTGTTCGCCAAGGATGCCGAAGCCAAGGACATCTTCACCCAAGCACGTCATGCACTCGCGATTCAGTCGCGGGCGGCACTTCTCAAGGCCGCCGAAGTGGGTAATCCCTATGCGGTCAAGACCCTCGATCGCCTGATCCGGTCCACGGCGCCAACGCCCGAGCCGACAGAGGCCGTGGACTTCCACCGGCTTTCCACCGTCCAGATGGAGCGGGCCGTCGGCATCAAACGCCAGCAGCTTATCCGCTGGCGTGAACGCCACAACTTGCCGGCCAATGAGGATGGATCCTGGAGCCTGGTCAAGTTCGTCCATTGGATCCGATCGGCCGACGTCGGCAGGGTTCGGACGTACCGCCGGAAACCGACTGCCGTAGCCGCCCGGATCGCGGCGCGGGTCCAGCAGATCGTTTCCGAGGAGTTGGGGCGTGGATCTGAATGAGAAGATTCAAGTTCTGCGGCGAGTTGCCGCATAGAGTTTCAGTAACCCTCATCAAGGGAGATAACGATGAAAATCAAATCGAGCAAACCGACAGAGACGGCCGAACCACCACAAAGGACGCCGGCAGAGGTAGACGCCGACATTCTGGCGTTCTCGCACAGCATCGACAAGGTGCGTCACGAGCTGGACGCGCAGGTCCGGATCATCCGTGACTGCGTAAGGCGAAGCACTCAGGCGCAGGAGGATTTCCACCGGGCGGTGGCGGAAGCCGATGAGCCCGCGGAACAGAAGGCCCGCGGCATCATCGCGGCGGCCAAGGCCGAACGCACGGCAGCCCAGGCGACGCTACGGTCCCTCCGTCCGAAGTTGGTGGCGTTCGAGGAGAGGAGGGAGGTCCTCCGGCTTGCGGCCATTGATCTCATACAACAGGCACACCCACGGTTCGAGGAGGCCCGGCGGGAATTGTCCACCTGCCAGGTGCGGCATGACCACGTGAACCGCTTGCGCGAACCCATCCGGGATATTCAGTTAGAACTGGACAGAGAGTCGCCACAACCGGCCGCGGAACAAAAGCCTGTGGGCGAGGCGCCGCAAATGCCGACCTGCCCGCATTGCTGCATCCCGGGTCACGTCGAGAAACTCGGGGGGAGCGAATATCGCTGTTCCTCACCCGCCCACAATCCTATCAGGTTCAACTGGCAGCCGAAGCCGGCGGAATCGTCGGCACTGCCGAAGTGCCCAAGGTGTTTAACACGTCACACCGCCAGTGCGATCGGCGGCGGCCGATTCCGCTGTGATGCTCCCCACCACGGGGTGATTGTGTACGATTCGGACGGTAAGATTTGCCAACAGGGATTTGACACCCTGCGCGAGCGTGGGAGCACGATGAAGCGAACCTAGCGCATGTTTGACAACTGGGGCGGGGTTTTTGCGGTTGAATCTGAGTTCTTGAGGGCAAGAACGCGGTTTCGGGGCTGGGCTCCCGCCTAAACATAGTGACAAAGTATTTTCGATGTGGATAA
>VGYL01000881.1 GCA_016872975.1 Planctomycetota bacterium | reverse complement strand
ACTTCCGCGACCACAAGGCCAACTGGGTCGAGCCGGTCGGCACGAGCTATCGCGGCTACGACGTCTGGGAGATCCCGCCCAACGGCCAGGGCATCGCGGCCCTGCAGATGCTGAACCTCCTCGAACACTTCGAGATCGGCTCTCTGACGCCGAATTCCGCCGAGCACCTGCACCTCTTTATTGAAGCCAAGAAGCTGGCCTTCGAGGACCGGGCGGTCTACTACGCGGACATGGACTACGCGAAGGTGCCGCTGCAGGAGCTGATCTCGAAAGATTACGCCGCCGAGCGGGCCAAGCTGATCGACCCCAAGCGCGCCGCACAGGAGGTCGCCTGCGGGCGGCTGCGCGGCTCCTCCGACACGACCTACCTCACCGCCGCCGACCGCGAAGGCAACATGATCTCGCTGATCCAGAGTATCTTCCACGGCTGGGGCTCCCGCTACGTCCCGGACGGCCTGGGCTTCTGCCTCCAAAACCGCGGCCAGCAATTCGCCCTGGACCCGAATCATCTCAATAAGCTGGAGCCGCATAAGCGCCCCTTCCACACGATCATCCCGGCGTTTGTCACGAAAGCGGGCCGGCCGGTCTTCTCCTTCGGCGTCATGGGCGGCACTTTCCAGCCGCAGGGCCACGTCCAGGTCCTGATGAACCTGATCGACTTCGGCATGTCGCCCCAGCAGGCCGGCGAGCAGCCCCGCGTCGAGCACACCGAAAGCTCCGAGCCCACCGGCGTCAAGATGGTCGGCTGCGGCACCGTCGGCTTCGAGCGTGGCATCAGCGAAGAGGCGAAACTGAAGCTCGCCTACCTGGGCCACAAGATCCGCCCCGCCCTCGGCGCCTTCGGCGGCTACCAGGGCATCTGGCGCCAGGACGATCCCCTGCGCTACTACGGCGGCTCCGACCCCCGCAAGGACGGCTGCGCGATGGGGTATTGACAGTCACTGCGCAGAAAAAGTGTATCTGAGGAGAAGTCACCGGGTGGTCGATACGTATGGGCGCAAACAAAACTTGCCCTCTTTGCCAACGCACACCCTACGGAGCCGTCATTCCACCGTTCCAGCCTCTGCCTGCCGTGCCGGACGAAGTCAATTTGCGCCGGGCGCCGGCGGGCCGGGCCCGGGTCCATTCGATCCCGGCTCTTGCAGGGGCCGGTGGTTTTCTGGTAGTCTATGGCGATAGCCAATTTGCGCAGGAGTGTTCCGATGCTGCATGTATCCAGACCTACAGCCCAGTTCGTCAAGCTGGCCATGGCATGCCTGGTCGTAGTCGTCTCGGGCGTCCGGGGAGACCTCGGGCAGAGGCGAGGGCCGGGCGATCCGGTCGTCAAGGTAGGAGCGTACGCCCCGGATTTCAACCTGCCCCGGCTGACGGTCACCAGCGATCCGAACGGCAAGCCTATCGGCATCGTCCGTGACACGGACACGGTCCAGTTGTCGTCCTTCCGCGGCAAACGGCCGGTCTGTCTCATCATGTCCAGCTATACCTGACCGCCCTTCACGTCCCGGGCGGCGGACCTGGAACGGCTGTACGCGTCGTACAGAGAGCACATCGAATTCCTCATCGTCTACGTGCGAGAGGCCCATCCGGAGAAGCTCCAGGAGGGTAACCAGACGGGCATCGTAGGCAATCCGAAGGACCTCCGCGAGCGCGTCATCCTGGCGACACAATGCGTCAGCCAGTACAAGTTCACGATCCCGATGGTCCTCGACGGCATGGACGGCCGGGTCAACCGCGACTACGACGCCGCCCCGGTGCGCGTGACCGTGGTGGACATCGACGGCAAAGTCGCGTTCTATGCCGGACGGGGACCCGCCGATTTCCGGATTCCGCCGGTCGAACAGACGCTCAAGAAGCTGATCGCCCACCAGGGCCGCCTGCCGCCTGCCCCGCCGTTGCAGTGGGGCCAAGCGGTCAACGGCCTGCGCTGCGGCATCCGTTTCGATCCGCCCACACTGGTCCTGGGCCAGGAGGCAGCCGTCACCGTGGCCTTTCAGAACACCTCCGACACGCCCATCGCCTTGCGCTACGAGCCGCGGGAGGCCCTCCGGCAGATCGTCGTCCGCAACGATAACGGACAGACCCTGAAGTTGGAGATGAGAGACACAGAGCGCCAAGCGGGTCCGAACCGGGGCATGCCTCGTCCCAATCGCGCCCCTGCCGTGACAGAGATCAGGCCGGGCCAGAGCTTCGAGGCGGAGATCCTCGCCAAGGTGACGGCGGCTTCCGATGCGGCCGTCACCGGGACACGATCGTTCGCCGCGGTTCTCCATTGGGTAATCGACAAGGACATGCGCGCGGAAGCCGACTCCGTGCGCCCCAGGCCCCTCTGGACCGGCAAGACCGCGTCCGGTACTTGCATTCTCACGGTCTCTTCACCCCAGCCAGCCCGACCCAAGGATTGAGGCGAACGCCAGATGCAGCCGGAAGAGGGGACATTCTGCCTTTTCCGCGCCGGCTGACGGTAGAAAAAGTAGAATGTCCCCATTTCCCGGGCCGATCGGGCCGGCCGCCGCGCCCGGCAGATATTGCCACCCGTTCCTCCGTTTGCAGCAGCCGGCCCTTTCAGGCATTCCGCTCTCCAGGAAAGAGGATGACTCCTCTACCTCTTCGAACCCCCTTATACGGCGGCTGGGCTCCCCTGCCGACCGGCAGATCCCGCAAATGGAGGACAGGGAAATCCTCCCGCGGTAAGAGGGCGAGAGGCCCGGCACTGCCGGCAAGCAAGTCCGAAGCCGCGGGTGGAGAAAATCTCAACTTCCAACTGGGGTTCTGCAAAATGGGGAGTTGGGCCTACTTGGTAATAGCGTGTTACAGTACCCCGCGCATGCAACGCGGATTCCCGTAGATCGGGAAGAAAGAGGATCTATGAATTGTGATGTGTTATCAGCAGGGAGCGTGACAACCGGGTTGTTCAGGCTGCTGGCCGGCGTCCTGTTCGCACTGTCGTTGGACGTGGCGGCCTGCGCGCAAGAGCAGAACACCTTGAGCCCGCAAGAAAAGGAGGCGGGCTGGCTGCTGCTCTTTGACGGCCAGACCACGGCCGGCTGGCGGGGATACAAGTCCGCCCCGATGCCCGCCAGTTGGCGGGTCGAGAACGGCTCGCTGCTCTCACGCCGGGAGAAGGGCAAGTCCAGCGGCGACATCGTTACCGTCGAACAATACGCCGATTTCGAACTGACGCTGGAATGGAAGATGACCCGGGGCAACAACAGCGGCGTGATCTACCGGGCGACGGAGGAGACGGCCAACGTGTGG
>VGYL01000880.1 GCA_016872975.1 Planctomycetota bacterium | reverse complement strand
GCGCGGCCGTACAGGATGTACTTTTTGTCGATCGGGTCATAGGTCAGGACCTCGACGTCGCCGCCCCAGGTAGTGATGATGGGATTGCCTGCGTAGGGCGTCCAGTCGATCCCGTTGGGCGAGAAGGCCAGGGAGATGCCGGCGCAGTGGGGCGCGGGCATCGAAGAGCGCTTGGGCCGGTTGGCATTGAGCGAGCGGTGGACATAGACGCCCTTGAACCGCCGCGCCGGATCGGGATCGTGCTCGTCGAGCAGCACCGACATGCAGCTTGCCGACTCGTAGGGCGGATAGCTGAAGACAGTGTTCGTATTGTGGCCGTCCAGGATGAGCTTTCCCAGCGGTGGCTTCTCCCAGTTCACGCCGTCGCGCGAACGTGCATAGTAGATGCGGTCGCGCGCGATCTCGGCCCGCTCGTTGTCCACGCCGAAGAACTCGTACTGGTCCTCGTACCAGCACTTGAAAAGGCCGTCGGCCGGATCGCGTATGACGTTGAAACAGGGCGAGCGAAAGTACGGTAGCACTTCCCACGGCTGGTCCCGTTTCATCAGCGGATTGGCCGGATGTTTCTTTGGTGTATGAACCGTGCGCTTGACGTTGCGCACACAGGCAACGATATCGTCGTCGAAGAAGAGCTGCCGGTTGCTCCCGATCTCTTTGTACTGCCATTCCCGCGAATAGGCAATGATCATCATGAGCTCCTGGGGATGTTCTACAGCTCCGCAATGCCAGCCATTGTGTGACCGGCAGCGGCAGAGGCCGTGACCAACGCCGTTCCTTCAGATTTGTGCCGGCGCCGGCGCAGCAACCCGGGTGACCGATCCAGCGCCGCCGATCCCGTGCGCCATCGGTGATCCGCCGGTGAAACGGAAGGAGAATAGCTCCGCGTCGCGCAGGAAGAAGCGCAAGCGCCGCGCCAGCGGCACTGACTGCTCCCGGGCGGAATCCGTCCGGTCATCGGCCTGGGTGGGCACCGTCGAGCTCCCCTGCCACGTCACCAGATGGCTCACGCTGTCACCCGCGAAGACGTCGCAGGCTTCCTTCGAGCAGTTCGCCACCACGTTGTCGTACTCGTCAATCACCTCTACCCGTATGTAGCCGCCTCGACCGCAACGGGCATTGATGGTCAACTGAGTGCCTTCGCTGGTCAGGGGGCGCGTCACCACCAGGCCCTCGCGCAGGGCATTGGCTTGCAGGCCGGCAAAGCCGTCCTTGCGCAGCGACGCCACCCCCATCCCGAAGCGCACCCCTTGCGGGTTACGCGCCTCGGGGTGATCGAGCATCTCGCCCAAGGTGGGAACCAGCCACCAGTCATGGTGGTAGTTGGTGCCGCCATGGAAGAAAAACAGTTCGTCACCGATCTCCACCGGCGCGCTGGACACCGACACCATGTAGGCGTCCCAATACCCCTCACCGCGCGGCTCCAGGAACGGCTGCCGCTTGTTGGTGCGCTTCCAGTGGATGCCATCCCGGCTCATCATCAACTGCACGTCCATCGTGTTGTCCACGAAGTGGAGGACGCCCGCTGTTCCCAGATACAGATTCCCCACCTTGAAGCTTGGCATGCCGTAGAACGATTCGTCCAGGTTGTCTTCTTCGTCGTCCGCCGCTGCCACCGGTATCGGTTCCGTCCAGTGGATGAAGTCGTGGCTCCGGCTCTGCCAGATGCGTCGCTGGTTGAATGAGAAGGGACTGTGCGGCTCGTGGGGGGGGTTGAACGAGAGCCGGTTGAAGGGTGTGCGCGGGTTCATCGGGTTCATGGCGGCGCGCTTCTGCAGGAAGTGGCGCGTGTGCAGGATGAACTCCTGGGCTTCGTCGTCATACATGGGCACCAGCACGTCCTCCAGCCGCGGGCCGGTGCGGCCAAAACTGGGGAACGAGTCATAGGTCTTCCAGTGAATGCCGTCGGGCGAATGGGCAGCCTCGATGCGGTGCGAGGTGGACTCCCACATGTGCGAGTAGATGGTGCGGAAGCGCTGGTCGGGCGTCGGAGGGTGCTTGTCGATGACCATGCCTGCCGAGTGCACCTGGCCGTAAACGGAGTCGCCCAACACGATGTTGGTCTTGTGTCCATCCAGGCGATGGACGTCCAGCTCCGGCTTGCGCCACTCGAGGCCATCCTTGCTCTCGGCGTACAACTGGCGTGAGAAGCGGTTCCAGTGCACATTTGGGGTGGGCAGCGGGCCTTCCAGGTCCTCATACCAGCACTTGCACAGCCCGTCCTGAGGATCGTGCAGGACGCAGAAGTTGGAGTAGGTGAAGTAGAGCGAGTGCTCCCACGGCCGGTCTTTGGCGATCACAGGAGCATCGGCGCGGCGCTTGGGCTGGTGCCAACGCCGCGTGATGTCCTGAACGGTCTCGATGACCAGGTTGTCCAGGAACAACTGGGGCAGGTCCTGAATGTAGAGCTGAGTGGGGTCCAGGGTCATGTCACGCATCTGCATTTCTCCCCAGAATCATGAGTCGGCGATCTGAAACGAGTAGAGCTCGGCATTGCGCAGGTGGAAGCGCAGCTTGACGATGCCCGGGATCATGTTGACGGCGTCGCCGGCCGTCCAGGCCACCTTGTGATGGACGCTGTCGCCGGTGAAAACCTGACAGTCAACCTTGCCGTAGCCCGGCCAGACGTGGTTCCAGTTGTCCATGACCTCCACCTGGATGGTGCCCCCCGGCTGGCAGCGACCGTTGATGAAAAGGTGGGCGCCGGTGGAGAAGACGGGCTTGGTCTCGATGTAGCCTTCCCGTATGGTCGCATCCAGCGACACCCAGCCATCGAGACGCAAGGTCGCCAGGCAGATGTGGAAACCATCGTAGGCGAAACGCGGGTCCTTTGCTTCGGGGACATCCAGTCCCTGGGCCTGGCCGAAGATCCACCAGTCGTGGTGCACGCTGCCGCCGCCGTAGTAGATCCACAGCTCATCGCCAACCACAACGGGCTGATTCGTCGTTTCCAGCATGTAGCAGTCGTAACTGCCTTCGGGGCCGCGGGCTATCAGCGGGCGGCGGCCGGGAAAATGCTGCCAGGCCTTGCCGTCGCGCGAATACAGCAGTTCCATGTCGAGCGTATTGTCAACCTCATGGAAGACGTTGAGGATGCCCAGGTGCAGCTCACCGGCGCGCCAGGGGATGAAGTCGTAGTAGGCGTCCTGCAGGTTGTCGTCTGGACCAGGCTCGAGCATGAGCTCACCCTGGGACCAGTGGATGCAGTCATCGCTCTCGTGCCGATACTGGCAGCGCCGCGTGCCCCAAATGCCCTCCA
>VGYL01000879.1 GCA_016872975.1 Planctomycetota bacterium | reverse complement strand
GTGGGCGGAGCCCACCCTACCGGCTGGAGATCAGTTCCCAGTTGACAGTTCCCAGTTCCCAGTTGCGGCCTGCGGCCTGGGTTGCCGCGTCGCTGCGCTCCTCGCAATGACATTGTTGCCGCGCTGCGCTCGCAATGACATATGTCGGAAGTAGTTTCAAGTTTGAAGTTTCAAGTGTTAAGATGGGCAAGTCCGTGATCTGGCTTCACACTTCATACTTTACACGTCCAACCTGGCCCGGATCGTATAAACAGCGTCTGCCGACGCCACTACAAGCGCGATCCGGGCAGTGGCGCTTTTTGGGCCAAAAAGTCAGACCGCCAATCAGACCGCCAAGGGGACCCCCGGAAATCAGCCCAAAAACCGCGTTCTTTGCCCGTGCCGGCTCCGACGGCCCCGCCGGACGACCGGTCGCCAGGGTTCCTGGCCCCCAAAAACCGCATTTTTGACCGCGCCAGTTCAGACCGCCAACCAGACCGCCAAACATTCGTGTGCCTGGGCCGAAAACAGCGTTTTCAGGGGCGCCAGTGGGGATGCCGGCATCAGAGCGCCATGTCTATTAGTTTGGCGGTCTGAATTTTTCGCGTGAAAAACGCCCGTCCCGCGGGTGTACTTGGCGGTCTGAGTTTTTTTCGCAAAAACGCCAGGGTGAGACATCGTCCCGGCCGGCAGTCGGCGGTCCGATCGTTCAATGGAATTCGACCCGGGCGACGAACGTCTGACGCGCGGGTCAGGTGCATCCTTTCCCGGTTAATAATCAACGATCCGCTCAAAGGCTAAACAGGAATCTTGGCCACAGAGGACACAGAGGTCACAGAGAAGAGCCCAAGCCAGAGGGCAAGAAGGCAAGAAGTTCAGAAGGTCGGAGGGCCGGGCGTTCTTCCCCCTTATCTTCTCACCTTCACACCTTCTGATCTTCTTCTCTCTGTGTTCTCTGTGACCTCTGTGGCTTCCTTTCTTAGTCTTCTACCGGATCGTTGTTAATAATGCGTCGGCGTTCTGGCCGTCCAGCCTTTGAAGCCCCGGCAGCGATATAAGGAGAAGGTCTTGACCGGTCGGCCGGATGGGTCGTGGACCGGGATGGCGCGGGGCTCGACGTGCTCAAAGGCATTGGCGAGGTCCGGGGGCATGGCGTTTTCGGTGACGTAGAGGGCCTGTCGGCCTTTGAGATCGTCGAGGCCGGACCAGATGTCGTACTGGTTCATCCGCCGGCCGAGATTGATGCAGTAGACGCGGGGGTGGCCGGCGGTGTAGAAGGCCAGCTCCGAGGCGGTCATATAGTAATCTGCCAGGATGAAAAAGGGCTGGTCCATGTCCCGGGCGGCGGCGGCGACTTCTGCGCCGAGTTGTCTCCAGCCGATCAGCCGCTTGAGGGGGTTCTTGCCCTGGGGCCAGGGGAGGCGCAGGGTCAGAAACGGGACGTGCAGCAAGAGCGTGCCGACCGCCGGGATGATCAGGCCGGCGGTGACAAGCCGTTTGTGGCCGATACGCAACGGGCGGTAGTGGTGCACGAGGAAATCGGCCAGGGGGACGAGACCGGCCAGCCAGCCGACCAAAGGCCAGTTGGGCTGGACCTTGCCCCCAAGGCTCTTGAAGACGAAGATAGCGAGGATGGGGATGGTCAGCCAGAAGCAGAAGGGGTCCTCCCGCCGGCGCCGGATCAGCAAGTACAGCATGAGGACGCAGACGATGGGTGTGACCGCGCCAAGCTGTCCGCCCACGAAGCCGAGAAAGTCCCCCGGCGAAAGGCTCCAGCCGGCGGTCGATTTGGCGTGGCCGAGATCGTGGCGGAACATGACCCAGTCGTGACGGCTGTTCCAGACGATTACCGGCAGAAAGAACAGGAGGCTCAGGACGGTGCTCAGATACGGCCAGGGCGTGCGGAGCCGTTGCCTGCCCTGTGGCGTCGTCAGCAGCAGCAGGGCGCCCGGGAGATACAAGAACGCGACGGCGTACTTGGAAAGCAGGCCCAGGCCCACCGCGACCGCCAGCAGGAGCCAGTCCGATGGGGCCCCCTGGGACCAGGCGCGGTGCAGGAAATACAGCGACAGCAGCCAGAAGAAGATCAGCGGCGTGTCGGGGGTGATGCCCAGGCCGAAGGCGGAGATCATCGGCATGATCTGGAACAGGACCGCGGCGACGAGACCCACCCGGCGATCGTAAAGCCGCCGGCCCAGATGATACAGGACGAGGCTGGAGAGCAGCGACAGCACGGGGGCGAAGAAGCGGACGCCCAACTCGGTGTTTCCAAACAGGAAGGTGCCCGCGCGAATCAGGCACGCGACGCCGGGGGGCTTGGAATAGTAACACCAGTCCAGCCGGCGGGACCACTCCCAGTAGTGCGCCTCGTCCCCGCTCAGTTCCAGAACGCCGAAGGCGAGGATGGCCAGGCGCACTGCAGTCAGCGCGACGAAGAAGCCGATAACAGCGATGCTGAAGCGGTGGCGTGAGATGCCGCCGCTCTCGGTGGCGTTCGATTCCCGGCCGGCGGCTGGGGCACCTGTCGGCCGGCGCTCACGCTCGACAGAACGAGCGGCGTGGCCGGATGGTGGCTGGCGGTCCTTGCTGTCGTATGTCATGGAGTCCTGATTCGTCACCAAGTTTCTGATTGCCCTGTCGATTGTCGCCTTGTATCATATTACCAAACGGTCTCGTTGAGAAGGTTGAATGGCCGAGTATGGGAGGCTGCACCGTGTTTCGCAAGGGTGGACCGCGCGAGGAGAATGGGAGTACGGTTCCGTTGGAGGCGCCGTATTCGATCGCTCGTCGCCTTCGGACGGATCGGGCGCAGACCGGCGCTCTGGTGCTCGCACCCTTCGTCGTGCTCGCAGGTTCCTACGCCGCCATGATCGCCACGGACAATTTTCGCGAGGTCGTACCGCAGCGCGTCTATCGTTCCGGCCAGCCTTCCTCGGAGGAGTTGCGCGACTGGATCCCCCGCTACGGCTTGAAGACCATCGTGAATCTGCGCGGTCCGACGGCGCCGCTGGTCGCCGAGGAGGAGGCCGTGGCCGCGTCGATGGGGGTGGACTTCTATTGCCTTGAGCTCAGCGCGCACCGCCTGATGTCCCGTTCAAAGCTGCTCCGGCTGATCGAGTTGCTCCGGACCGCCCGGCAGCCTATTCTGCTCCACTGTTATCATGGGGTGGATCGGGCGGGTACGGCCTCGGCGCTGGCCGCTTGGCTGGTCGGCCGACAACCCTATGCCCGGGCCAAATGGCAGGCGTACGTGCCGCCCGGGCCGTGGAAGTACAGAAA
>VGYL01000878.1 GCA_016872975.1 Planctomycetota bacterium | reverse complement strand
CGCGACACACAAGGGCGCTCGCGCCCTCGCAACGCGCCACGGCGACGGTCTGGTGCGGTCCTGGGCCGCGGGCGGTAAGACCGCGTTCTTGGGGGCGCCAGATCAGACCGCCAATCAGACCGCCAAAGATCCGTGTGCCTGGGCCGAAAACCGCGTTTTCAGGGGCGCCAGTGCGGATGCCGCCATCAGAGCGCCATGCCATAGTGGTTGGCGGTCTGAATTTTTCGCGTAAGAAGGCGGCTTTTGGGCTTGGCTCAGTTGCGGCCGCGTTGTGGTGGCGCGCGTCCGGAACGTCTCCTCGTAGGGCGAGCGTGGGCCCCCAAACGCGATTCCTCGCGTTTGGGGACCCCGTCCCCGCTCGCCGAAAGTCGGGCGAGGACGCCCAACCTACGAAGAAACGCCTCGCGGCGTCACTACGAACGCGCCTACCGCCGCACTGGGACCACCCGGCCGATCGTACAAGGGTTGCCCGATTCTGAACCATGCCGGTTCGGGAGCTACCGGGGTCAGGTCCCTTCTCCGCAGTCCGGTCGCCCGCAACGCTCGGGGCGGGGATTCACGTCCATATCCCATGGGAGTACAGGGGAATGCCGGGGCGGCACCGTATTTCTACGGTGGAACGACGGCCTCCCGAGGGCAACACCACCAAAGATGCTCAACACAATCCGGTGCGCATCTTTGGGAAAAGGTGAGCATCTATGGCGGGGGTTGAGCATCTTTGGGTGGCGGGCTCCATCTTGCGGGGCTGGGGCGGTGGGGCCGGCTCGAGTGCGGATTACAGGGCGATGGCCCAGGCGTCGGAGAGGTATTGCCGGGCGTAGGCGTAGGAGATGTAGCCGTAACCGCGGTCGCCCCAGCGGGGCCCCCAGGGGGTCCGGAACCTGAGGATCTGCTCGGCGTCATCGAAATCGATGAAGCAGACGGCGGCGGGCAGAATTTCGCTCAAGCACCGGGCCCAAACGGCCGATAATATTAAGAAGAGCGACCTTCGAGCGGAAACAGTGACCCTTATATGGGACTGGAGCCCTCCATGGATCGGTGCAAAGTCAGAAAGACGCGGGAGTTGATCGACGGCGGATTCTACGACGATCCGGCGATCCTCGATGCGCTGCTCGACCGGTGCGTCGAGGCCCTCCTGCCGCAGCTCGCCGGCCGACGCGTCCCGGGGCCCGGACCCTTGCGACGGGTATCCTGGGCAGGGACAGGCGCCTGCGTGCGGCGTCCACGAAGAACGGCCCTCCCCGTCACACGCAGCCGATAGAGGGTGAAATACAAAGCCGCCTCTACCGACCAATCCTCAGATCGCCGCCCGCGGCCGGGCCATTCGCCGGGACACCCCCGGGCGAGGCGCGGATCTTCCCGCGGGCCAACGATGAGTTCTTCTGGAAAGACGTCGAGGCCCAGATCACCTTCGTCCGGGACGACCAGGGCCGGGTGACCGGGGCGATCCACCACCAGGGGGGACAGACCCTCAACGCCCCGAAGCTCAAGGACGAGCCGGCCGCAAAGGTCGATCCGGCGCCCTATGACGCCTACGCGGGGGAATACAAGATCGAGAACATCGGCAGCCTGAAGATCACGCGCGCGGGCAACCACCTCTACGTGCAAGTGAACGACCAGCCCCGGTTCGAGCTATTTCCGAGAAGCCCGACCGAGTTCTTCCTCAAGATCGTCCAGGCGGACATCACCTTCGCCCAAGACCCCGACGGCACGGTCACCGGCCTGACCCTGAAGCAGTCCGGCCTGACGGTGACCGGGCCGAAGGTCAAGTAGCCCGCCCCGGCAAGCCCCGCGCTCCGGCCGGTCAGGGCGAGCGCCAGATCATTGGGGAGCATTCCCCCGCAGGTCATTGCGAGCGAAGCGCAGCAATTTCCGCTGCCACGCCTTGAGATTGCTTCGTCGCTGAAGCTCCTCGCAATGACATACCTGGGCACCTCATGTCATTGCGAGCGAGGCTCGCCGAGCGCGGCAATCATGTCATTGCGAGGAGCGCAGCGGCGCTTCCCGCCGAGGGCGACGAAGCAACCTCCTCCCCATAGTCGCGGTAATCGTGAAACGCGACGGGTGGCAGCGGCAAGGCCGTAGGCTTTGCGCAGGCCTTGCCGATGGCGGATGGACGAGACCATCGGCAAGCTCCGAAGACTCCGCTTGCCGCTGCCACCATTACTGAGCTGGCCTCTCACACACTCTCTAAGAGAGGGGCCGTTCGGGTGCCATGTCTACGGCTTTGCGTAGACATGCCTACGAGGCGTAGGCATGGTATGGGCCCCCAAACGCGATGAATCGCGTTTGGGGACCCCACCCTGGATCCGGTGGGTTTGCCTCCGGCGGGAATCAGCATTTCCGACGACCGAATTGGGCAACTCTCCGATCTCTCCGCCGCCCGGTTGGACCCTATAGTAGCATGGGCATCCCGCCCATGCTGCGAAACGGGCTCTGAGCCCGGAGAAGAAGAACGCTTTGGTAAGGATACTGCCATGCTGGCTCGGCGGTGTATATATGGGGTTTTGCTGGGAGTGCTCGTCGGATTGGGAACGTCCTGCGGGGAGCGCCGGCGGGAGACGGACGCGCTCTGGGGCGTGCTGGAACCGCCGGAGGCGCTGCACCGGATCAGCGAACGGGCCGAAGACGTCATTCTCGCGACGGCCGACGACAACTGGCCGCGCGTCTACCGGTACATCCGGGATATCAGCGACGCGTGGGTGGACTACCAGCGGCCGACGGTCGTGCCGGTCATCACGCCGCGGCCGCCCGCCACGCTGATGCACGATCAGCTCGGGGCGGCCCTGGCCCGCTTGAAGGATGCCGCCGCCAACCGCCACGCGGCGGAGGCGATGCGGGCGGCCAACGATATCGACGCCGCCGCGGTCGATCTGTTCGAGTACTATCACCCCACGATTCCGCCGGATCTGCACCGGATGCGCGTGCTCCAGCGGCGCATCATGCTGGACGCGGCGGAGGGCCGGCTCGAGGGCCTGCCGACAACGTTGACACGGGCGCGCAGCGCCTGGGCGCGGGCCCGTCCGGCCGTCGCGATCCGCACGAGCGCCAACGTGGTGACGACGTTCGAAGGCAATCTGGCCGCCCAGCAGACGGCCCTGCACGAGGGCAACAGCGAGGCGCTGGCCACCTATTACTACAACGCTACAAGTGCCCCCAGTGACACTGGGTTATGCTTTCCAACGTGATGCCGAGGGCTTGTAGACGAGCGATCGTCCGGCGACGGTGGCAGCGGGCGGCCTTGGCGATGCGCTGTTGCGT
>VGYL01000877.1 GCA_016872975.1 Planctomycetota bacterium | reverse complement strand
GGGTGGACCGCGACGGATGCCACCGCCCACTGGGTCTTGAATGAGGACGGATTGGGTGACGGCGGCACGAACTCGCTTCAGTACCCCGGCGTCCCCTCCCTGGATGGACGGCTTTACGTCAAGGCAGGTACCGGCACCCTCTACCACGCTCTGCCCCGGCCGGTGACGGGGGAAGGGAATTGCCTTTACGTGTCCTTCCTGTTCAAGCCCTTGAGCATCCCCGGCACCTACTGGTTCCAGCTTGACACGACCGGCTCGATCCAAGGCCAGCTCGGGAGAATCGACGGCCAGGGTACCGGCGGGCAAGTGGAATTGGGTTGTCGCATGCGCACCGCGACGGTGCTCAGCAAGAAACCCCTTCCGCTGGGACAGACCGCCTTCGTGGTCATGAAGGTTGCGATGGTTCCCGGGTCGAATAATGACACCGTGCAACTGTGGGTGAACCCGCCCGCCGGGGCGCCCGCGCCCGCGGCGGACGCCACCGCCATTGCCGAGACGGGCAACGACATCAACCCGGTGACGGGGATCCTCGGATTCAGTTTCCGGGTCGGGCAGAGCAATGCGGGGACGAAGGAAGTGGATTGGATGCGCGTGGGCACCACGTGGGAGGATGTGACCGGTCATCCGTACCTCGATGCCGGCGGGCCTTCCCCGAAGGACGGCGCACAAGACACACCGCCTGGTACCGTCCTGAGCTGGTCCCCGGGGCAGCTCGCCCGAAGCCATGACGTGTACTTCGGCACGGATCTCCCGAGCGTGAGCCATGCCAGCCGGACGGCCCCGTTGGGGGTGCTGGTCAGCCAGGCGCAGGATGCCAGCACGTATGATCCCCCCGGGCCCCTCGCCTTGGGGCAGACCTACTACTGGCGGATCGACGAAGTGGAAGCCGGCACGATCCGCAAAGGCAAGGTCTGGAGCTTCGTGACCGAGGCGCCGGCGTATCCTCTCAGGAACATCACCGCCACCGCCTCCAGCTCGTTCACTCCGGACACGGGGCCGGAAAAGACGATCGATGGCTCCGGCCTGGCCCACGACCTGCACACAGCGGCGGTGGAGCAGATGTGGCTCAGCAGCACCGCCGGACCGACGCCGGCCTGGATTCAGTATCGGTTCGACAAGGTCTACAAACTTCGAGAATTGTGGGTCTGGAACTCCAACCAGATCATGGAGCCGGCACTCGGCGTTGGGGCCAAGGACGTCCTGATCGAGCACTCCGTCGACGGCAGCACCTGGACGGTCTTGGGCGAGGCCCAGTTCGCACGTGCCCCCGGCACGGCGGGGTACGCGCACAACACTACGGTGGATCTGCAAGGGATCGTCGCCCAGTACGTCAAACTCACGATCAAGAGCAATTGGGGCGGGATGCTGACGCAATACGGCCTGAGCGAGGTGCGGTTCTTCCATGTGCCGGTCTCGGCCCGGGAACCGAACCCGCCCTCCGGCGCTACCGGCGTGCCTCCGCAGGTGACACTCCGTTGGCGGGCCGGACGGGAGGCGTCCTCCCATGTGGTGTACGTGAGCACGGATCGGGACGCGGTGCTGAGCGGCACGGCTCCGGCCGTGACCGTGGCCGAACCGCGGTATGAGACCGCGGTGAATCTGGGACGGAGCTACTACTGGAAGGTGGTCGAGGTCAACGACGCCCAGACGCCCACGTCGTGGGACAGCGAGGTCTGGTCCTTTACCACGGTCGATGCGCTCGTGGTCGAGGATTTCGAGAGCTACACGGACAAGGAAGGGGCGGAAGTCTTCTCGACCTGGATCGACGGCCTCACCGACAACTACAAATCCAGCGGCTCCACCGTCGGTCTGGCCACGGCCCAGAACGGCACGTTCTGTGAGACGACGATCTTCCGCGGCGGCAGGCAGTCGATGCCGTTCGCCTACGACAACACCAAGCTACCCCTGTCGGAGGCCACACGGACGTTCGCTCCCGCGCAGGATTGGACCGCCCACGGCATCAAGGGCCTGTCGCTCTGGTTCTACGGCGATCCCGACAACGAGGCCCAGCAGATGTACGTGAAGGTCAACGGCAGCAAGATCCTCTACGATGGTGATGCGCTGAACCTCAAGCGTGCCGGCTGGAAGATGTGGTACGTCGATCTGACCTCGAGTAGCCGCAGTAAGGTCACCCAGTTGACGATCGGCTTTGACCGCCTGGGGGGCGTGGGCGGTCAGGGGAAGGTCTTCATCGACGACCTCCGGCTGTATTCGTATGACCGGCAATGGATTACGCCGGTGACCCCGGATGCTTCCGGCTTGCTGGCCCAGTACCAGTTTGAAGGCAACGCGAACGACAGCGTGGGAACGCGGCATCTGACGGTAACCGGTAAGCCTCAGTACGCCGCCGGCAAGAGCGGGCAGGCGATCCTGCTCAACGGGGCAACGGATTTCGCCACGGTCGAGAGTTCCCTCGACCTTCCCGTCTACTCCGCGGCCCTGTGGTTCCGGGTCGAAGGCGGTACCGGCCAACGGTGCCTCCTCTCGCTCTACGACTCCGCCGGCGGCCATGGCCTTTTGGCGCAGATCGAGAGCGACGGCACCTTGCGCTTTCTGCACCGCTTCCCCTTCGGCACGAGCGGGGGCACCGATCTCCGCAGCGCCTTCTCGTGCGCGGACGGTACGTGGTATCATGCGGTACTCGTCAAAGCGCCGGATACCATGACACTCCACCTCAACGGCATGCCGGCGGGCTCCGCGCCGAACACGACCCGGTTCGATCAGGCCCTGGCCCGGCTGACCCTCGGCGTTCTCAAGCACGACAGTCTTTCCCGTTTCTTCCCCGGCGCCATCGACGAGGTGCGTCTGTACAATCGCGCCCTGTCCGCCGGCGAGATCGCCGCGCTGGCGGGTCTGACGCTGCCTTACGATAAGCCGTTCTGAGTTCCGCCTTATGAGTCTTGACGGACAAAACCGGTAATCGCGCCGCACCCGTCGTTTCGCCGATGTGCCTCGCGCCAGGCAACGTGTGGTTGTAGGGTGGGGCTTGCCCCACCGGGAAGCCGGACCCAAGGAAAGCGGTGGGGCAAGCCCCACCCTACACACTACCGAACTTGCTCGTCAAAACTCATTAGGCGGGTTTGAGAGTCTTCCGGCGCAGCCGGCTCCATTTTAGGCAAATGCAGGACTTCAGAGGCTGTCCGGACTGTTTGACCCGCCTAATACTACAACGCTATGAAAGCTCAAGAAAACCTATGCCGCCGGCCGATGATCCCATAGAAACGGAACTTCTATTGGAAGGTCATCGGTATGGATACCAGTGTGATTT